>CAJWIX010000097.1 GCA_913042175.1 uncultured Flavobacteriales bacterium | reverse complement strand
TGCAGACTCTACATCAAGCCAACTTTGCCAACGTGTAAGGTCACTAAAATATTCTTTCCTTATATCATCTTCACTTTTTTTCATTTTTTATATCATCGTGATTATTTAAAATTTTTAATTAATTTATAAAATTTCTTTTTGGTGGGAATATGCGAAAAACTGAAGACAAAAGTTCTTTAGTATAAGACGATTGAGGATTTTCCAACACTTCTTTTGTAAATCCACTTTCCACAATTTTACCATCCTTAATTACTAAGATTCTTTTTGAAAGATATTTTACTACAGAGATATCATGACTTATTATAATTATTGTAATTGAAAGTTTTTTCTTTAGGTTTTCTAGTAAGTCAAGAATTTGATCTTGTATAGTTACATCTAAAGCTGATGTAGGTTCATCACAAATCAATAATTGTGGCTCTAATATTAAAGCTCTTGCTATAGAAACCCTTTGCCTTTGTCCTCCAGAAAGCTGGTTAGGAAACCTGTAAAAAAATGTAGCAGGTAATTCTACTAATTTAAGCATTTTTATCGCATTATGATATATTTCTTTTGATGAGAACCTTTTTTGAATTATTAAAGGCCTAGAAATCACATATCCAATGGTATGATTAGGATTTAAAGTTGAGTATGGATCTTGAAAAATTGGTTGTATCAACCTTGCCCTTTCAAATAAATCTATTTTATTTATGGGACAATTATTAATTAAAATCTCTCCACTGTCTGGATATTCTAAACCATTTATAATTTTGGCTATAGTTGTTTTTCCCGATCCAGACTCTCCTACAATAGCCACACTTTCACCCTTAAATACTGAAAAAGAAACATCTTCAACTGCTGATAATTTTTTTCTTTTACTAAAAAGTCTATTAGGTAATTGATACTCTTTATTTATATTTTTTACTTCTATAAATGGAACTTCTTTATCTGTATATAAAGAAGGATTTCCTTTTTCTAGCTTCCACAAACATTTTAATAATCCTAATGTATAATCTTTTTTAGGACTTTTTAATATTTTTTTTGTGAGGCCTTCTTCTATTATTTTACCATCTTTCATAACTATTATTTCATCTGAGACTTTAGAAATAACCCCCAAATCATGAGAGATAAAAATAAGTGACATTTTAAAATTTAAACAAAGTTCATTTATTAATTCTAAAATTTCTTTTTGGACTGTCACGTCAAGTGCAGTAGTTGGTTCATCGGCTATAAGTATCTCAGGTTCATTTATAAGAGCTAAAGCTATTAATACTCTTTGCCTTTGTCCTCCAGAAAGCTGGTGAGGGTATTGCCTCATACGTTCTTCTATTCTGTTTAATTTAACAGCATCTAACATTGATCTTGCTCTTTCCTCTGAAAGCTTTTTTGAAATACCTTTATTATGAATAAGAAAAGCTTGTCTTAATTGTTTACCAATTGTGTAAACTGGGTTTAAAGCAGTCATCGGTTCTTGAAAAATCATTGATATTTTTTTTCCACTAAATTCTCTATAAAATTCTTTTTTCTCCATATTATTTAAATTTTTATTATTGAAAAAAATAGAACCTCCTGTTACCTCAATCTGACTTGGAAGAAGTCTATTTAAAGCCAACATTGAAAGAGTCTTTCCACTACCAGACTCTCCTACTATTCCTAATTTTCTTCCTGGATGAAGTGTAAGGTTAAAGTCACTTACAATTTTTTTATAACCTATAAGACTTTTTACTGAAATTTCTAAATTATTGATGATAAGTGAGTAACTCAATTTTATTCCAATTTACTTTTAGGATCCATTATGTCACGCAACCCGTCACCTAACATATTTATTGATACAACAAGAAGGAATAAAGCAATCCCAGGCAATACAATTAACCAAGGCTGAAAAAAAATTGCTTCTTTTCCTTCTGCGATTAGAAGACCCCACGATGGCGTTGGTGGTTGTATACCAACACCTAAAAAAGAAAGACTAGCTTCTGCTAAAATAGCAACTCCAACCTCCAAAGTGAAAATAACAATTATTTGATTAATAATTCCTGGTAATATATCTTGGATTATAATTTGTAGCTTAGTAGCACCAATTGCATTAGAGGCAGAAACAAAATCAAGTTTAGCTATTCTTTTAGTTACAGACCTAGTAACAACCAAAAATAAAGTCCAATGTAGACAACCAATTACAATTATTACCACTGGAATTGATGGCCCAATTAAAAAAACTAAAGTCATTGCAAGTAACAAACCAGGTAATGCCAATTGACATGTTAAAATATAATTAACAAATTGATCTATCCATCCACCAAAATATCCAGCTATAACACCTAAAGTTACACCTATGACCATTCCAACTAAAGCTGCTCCAATTCCTATTGTTAATGAAATTCTAGTACCACTTAGAATTCTAGAAAGATAATCTCTCCCATTCCCATCAGTTCCTAATAAATGATCCCAACTACCACCCTCTATCCAAACTGGAGGTAGCAAACGCTTATCTAAATCTTGTTGATAAGGGGATATATCTAAAAAAAAGGGACCTAATATACCTAACAAAATTATTGATATAAAAAGAAGCAAACCAAATTTGAAACCAGAATGACTTATAGCCTTTCTAAGTACCACAGTTTTTGGTGAAAGAAGAGAAATATCATCTTCTAGAACTCTGGGAACAAGTCTTTTAATAAAGGTTTTAAGGATCATTATCGAAGCCTTGGATCTAAATATGCATTTAAAATATCTGCTAGTAAATTTAATATTAAAAAAGTGAAAGCAAAAACAAATACTAAAATTTGAACTGTAGGTATATCAGCACCTAATATTGATTCTAAAGCCAAACGTCCCAATCCATTAATAGAGAAAACTGATTCAGTAATAACCGAACCTCCAAATTTATGTCCTAATTGAACGGCCAAAACACTTACAACAGGGAGAAGAGCATTTCTCATTGCATGATTTAAAATTAACTTCCAACCAAAAAAACCATTAGAACGTGCGGTTCTGATATAATCAGCTTCCATTACGTCCAACAAGCCCGTCCTCATTAATCTCATAACAGGAGGTACTGAACTAGCACCTAAAACGATAGAAGGTAAAATAAAGTGGAAATAAGTTTTATCACCAGAAACAGGAAAAATTGGGAATGTAACTGAAAATATGATTATCATTACTAAGCCTAACCAAAAATTGGGTATAGCCTGAAATGAAACAGCAACTCCTAAACACATACGATCTATAACAGAATTAGGATTGATTGCTGCACATATACCTAGTGGTATGGCAATAAAAATTGTAACCATAACAGACATCAAAGCTAGTGTTATTGTTTCTGGAGCACGCTCCAAAAGTAAGGAACCTACTGGCTTATTCCAATAATAACTAATACCTAAATCACCAGTTAATACAGCTTTAAACCATTCAAAGTACCTTATTAAAATTGGTCTATCAAAACCATATTGCTGTCTAACTTGTTCAATTTCCAAAGCCTCAGCTTCTTCACCTGCAACAGCTTGAGCAGGATCAATAGCAACATTTAATAAAAAAAAAGTGATGAAGGATAGAGTCAGGGCGACAGCAATAACAACCATAAACCGCCCTGAAATAAACTTTAACATCTAATCCAAATCTAATAAAAGATACCTAGTATTTAAAGTAAAATAAATTAAATTTTTTTATCTCCAACTTATGCCCCAAACTCTAGGATATCCGTCTGCGTCCTGATTAAAAACAATATCTTGACTACTTAAAACTCCTTCTGAATAACTCCATAAAGGAACCCAGTAAGCTTGATCAGCTATAAGTTTTAAACCTTCAGCATATAGTTTCTTCCTTTCATCTATATTCAAAGTTCTCTCTGCTCCAATCATCAATTCATTTACTTTTGGATCACCAGACAGATTCCTATCGCCTTTAGATGGATCTCGCCAATGAATATTTGATATAGTTGCAGTATCTGGCGAGGCTGAAGAACCCCAAGTTCCAAAATAAGCTCGTATTTTTCTCTCTTTTCGCGCTTTATTTAATCCAGCTAGTTTGCCATGCTTCAAGTTAACTTTTATACCCACTTTACCTAAATCACTTACTATTGCTTGGGCTGCTTCTTTGTCTCTATATGACCAAAGTTCTAATTCAAATCCAGACGGGTAACCTGCTTCAGTTAAAAGAGCAATAGCTTTTTCAGGATTATATTCGTATTTAGTTACATCTTGAAAACATCCAAACACTACTGGATTACATGCTGTATGTACAACATTTGCAGGACCACCAATTAAATTTTTTGCAATACTTTCCCTGTTAATTGCATGGTTTAGAGCTCTTCGAACTCTTACATCTGTAATTGGATGACCGTCGCCAGTGAAACCAGCTGCGTCCAACACTAAAAATCCAATTCTTAAGCTTGGACCAAGTTGATAATTTATTCTATCATTTTTGGCCATTGATTCACCAACATCTTTTTTTACATTATACATCCAGTGAATGCCACCACTCATAAGTTCAGCTTGTTGAGTACCCATATCTGGAATGGAACGAACAATCATATTTTTTATTGCAGGTTTTCCTTTGGGTCCGTCAAAGTATTCCTCATTTCTTTCTAAAACTACTTCTACTCCTGGATCGAATGATACTACTTTATATGGCCCAACTCCAATTAAACTATTAGCTTGAGCATTGTCATCCCAATTTCCTTCAGTCCCCATAATTCCATTTTTCCGAATCTTTATCCTGTATAAATCGTTGTATAAATTGGCATATGGCTCTTTTAAATTAAATCTTACTGAATAGGGTCCTGTTTTTTCTATATTTTTTAACCAACTTGCAAGTTTAGTATGTCTTCTATTTTTATCATTTTTAATAATGAAATTGTATGTATAAACTACATCATCAGCAGTCATTTCTGCTCCATCATGAAATTTAACTCCCTTTTTCAAGTTAACATCTAATGTTACATCATTAACAACTTTATAGTCAGAAGCTAAACTTGGAACATATGATAAATTATCGTTCTCTACATAAAATAGAGAATCGTCAATCATATCTGCTAGTATAAGATACTCTGTTTTTGTACCGTAGTGGTAATCAAGATTAGTAATTTCTCTTTTAAATGCAATTACTAATGTATCGTCAGATTTATCTGCAAATAATGAACTACATATAATTGAAAAAAAAATTGAAATTAAAGATAGTAAAGAAATTGCAGTCTTATTCATTGTGGTTCTCCCTTCAAATTTTAAATAAAATTTTAGAGATTATAAAATACAAAATCAATTACTTACCTTAGGTAAGCCAGAAAGTAATATTAAAGTACTACAGATGTTAAATAGATGGAGCGGGCGATGAGATTCGAACTCACGACATTTACCTTGGCAAGGTAACGCTCTACCCCTGAGCTACGCCCGCTAACTCAAGAGTACATAACTTAAATTAAAATTAATGAAAAGCAAAAAATTCTAACCTTTTCCAATCAAATTATAATGATAGGATTTAATATTACTTATTTGTAAAAGAAAATAAGGTTATGATTCGTTTTAAAAATTTTATAGAATATATAACTAAGGTGACAGTAATCATCTTTTTGAGTAGCGAAATTTCATTAGCAGATTTTGATGATGGTATGGACGCTATAAATAAAGGAAATTATGAACAAGCTATAGAAGAATTAAAACCTCTGGCCGATCAAGGTGATGCCAGAGCACAATTTTGGTATGGAAACCTAATCTTTAATGGTTTGGGAACTCCAAAAAATATGAAACTGGGAATAGAATTTTATCGCCTTTCAGCAGAAAAAAATTTTCCACTAGCCCTTCATGAATTAGGCCATATTTACGATAATGGTCTTGGAGTTGAACAAGATATAGACGAGGCAATTAACTGGTATGAGAAAGCTATTACTGAAGGAAGAGTAGTATATTCTTATCATAATTTAGGGATGATTTATCAATATGGGAGTAAAAATATTGAGGTCAATGTGGATAAAGCCATAAAATTATATGAAGAGGCTGCAAATCAAAATTACCTTGGTTCTATTCAAAACCTTGGGATTATTTATCACCAAATAAAAGATTATGATAAAGCGCTCAAATGGCTAAATAAAGCAGCTGATCTAGGTTTGCCCCAAGCCAACTATGTTCTAATGGAAATGTATTTAAATGGTGATGGTGTTAAACAAGATTTTGGAGAAGGAATCCGACTGGCTAAGTTAGCTGCAGATTCTGGATATTATTTAGCTCAACATAATTTAGGACGTTTCTACCACTTTGGTTTAGTAGGTCTTGAAAAAGATTATAAGGCTGCACGTAAATGGTATAAATTGGCTGCAAATCAAGGATTTTCAAATTCACAAGTAAATTTAGGAATACTTTATGATGATGGACTTGGTGGTGAAGTAGATGATAAAGAAGCGATAAGATTTTTTAAACTTGCCTTCGATCAACAAAATGCTACAGCGGCTTATAGATTAGGACTGATGCATGAATTTGGTGAAGGTACTCCTCAAAATTACGATTTGGCTAATGAATATTATGATTATGCAATTCAGGATGATCATCCAGATGCTTTGTACAGGATAGCAATGCTTTGGAAAACAATGGGAATAAATCAAGGAAAACCTCAAACACTTGCATTATATTTAGCAGCTCAACTAAAACAAATCGATGCTATGTTTGAACTTGGAATGATATACTATAACGGAAATGAATTTCTAAAACCCAATCCAATTTATTCACTAATGTGGTTCATGTTAGCTTCTAATTATCATGAACAAGCTACCAAAAATAGAGATGTATTGATCGAAGAATTATCTGAAGATGATGTTGAGAAAGCATTGAAGTTGCAAGAAAGATGTTATGAAAGAGATTTTCAAAATTGTAGTGATCTTATAAAAGGATAATTCTAATTAAAGAAAAACTGAAATATTGGGGTTGGGGATTTGAACAAAATCAGCTTAGCCAAACTGAAATTAAAAATCTACTTAATTCATTAGGAAATTATAATATTTATGGCTCAGAGAAAAGAGCTATACCAACGATAGACAGCATTAATCTTTCTATTCCTAAAATCACTATTCCTAAAGATTTAGCTAATATTTGTACAATAAATAAATACGAAAGAATCCTTCATGCCTTTGGTCAATCACAACCTGATTCAATCAGAACTTTTCAAAGTGATTTCAAGCATGC
>CAJWIX010000096.1 GCA_913042175.1 uncultured Flavobacteriales bacterium | reverse complement strand
CATCTGATTCAAGTGAAAGAACTTTATCTTTTAATTCTAAAATTATTCTTTGTGCTGTTTTTGAACCAATACCTTTAATTGACTGAACAGAATTAACATCTTCGTTATTAATGGAAGATATAATTTCGACAGGTGTCAATGAAGATAGCATTGTTCTAGCTGTGCTCGCTCCAACACCTGAAACTGAAATTAATAATTTAAAAAGCTCTCTTTCAGATTTAGTAGAAAATCCAAATAAAGTATGAGAATCTTCTTTAACAATTAAATGAGTAAAAAGTTTAATATTCTCCTCATCGTTTAATTGAGAAAAAGTATTAAGAGATATATTAATACTATATCCAACTCCATTGCAATCAACAACCAATTCTGTAGGAGATTTTTCTACAAGTCTTCCCTTAATCTGTGTAATCATTTTACTAAGTTACTACTTTCTGTTTTGAGCATCAACAACTGCAATAGCTGACATATTTACAATTTCATCAACACTAGCTTTTAATTGCAAAATATGTACCGGCTTGTCCATTCCCATCATTATTGGACCAATGGACATAGCATCATCCAGTTCTTTTATTACTTTGTAAGTAATATTTGCTGAATCGAGGTTTGGAAAAACCAAGACATTTACTTTTTGACCAGAAAGCTTAGAAAACTCAAACTTATTAGCTAGCATTAATTTATTTAAAGCAAAATCTGATTGTACGGGCCCATCAACAATTAAATCTGGTGAGCTTCTGCGAAGAAATTTTACTGCTCTATCAACTTTTTTTGCCATAGGATGTTCAGAAGATCCAAAATTCGAATATGATAGCATTGCAATTACAGGATCAAAACCAAACATTTTTGCTGTTTCAGCAGCCAATATTCCAATGTATCCTAATTCATTATACTTTGGATTAATATTGATAGAAGTATCTGCTAAGAAAATTGGTCCCTTACTAGTTATCATCAAGTTAGCTGCAGCAACTTTTCTAACTCCTTCACTCTTTCCAATAACTTTTAAAACAGGTTTAATCACTTCAGGATAACTTCTTGAATAACCTGAAATTAAAGCATCTGCCTCACCCAATTTTACCATCATTGAGCCAAAATAATCTCTCCTTCTCATTAAGCCTTCAGCTTGACTTAAGGTCATGCCTTTATCTTTTTTTAATTTTAAGAATTGCTTAGCATATCTTTTAATTGTTGAAACAGCTTTTTTCTTACTTAAATCAATAATTTTTAAATCATGTTCAAAATCTATTTCAATCATTAACTGTTTAATTCTTTTCTTTCTTCCAACCAGAATTGGTATACCTATTCCTTCATCATAAACAATTTGAGCAGCCTTTAAAACATCAAGTCTATCAGCTTCAACATATACAATCTTTTTTGGATCTTGCTTTGCCTTGGCAATAAGTAGTCTAATTATTTTATTATTATTTCCTAATCTGGATTCAAGCTCTCTTTCATATCTTTCCCAATTATCAATATTTTCTCTTGCAACACCAGAATCGATTGCAGCTTTAGCAACTCTCAATGGGACTCTTGATATTAATCTTGGATCAAAAGGTTTTGGGATGATATAATCTCTGCCAAAAATTAGTTTTGTTTCACCGTATGCTACATTAACATTTTCAGGAACTGGCTCTTTGGCCAATTCAGCCAATGCATAAACAGCTGCCATTTTCATTTCTTCATTAATTTTTGATGCTCTTACATCCAATGCTCCACGAAATATAAATGGAAATCCTAGCACATTATTAACTTGGTTTGGATGATCACTTCTCCCTGTTGCTATAATTAAATCTTCTCTTGTTCTTTTGGCTTGCTTATAATTGATTTCTGGATCAGGATTTGCCATTGCAAAAACAATTGGATTCTCTGACATTGATTTAAGCATATCAACACTCATCATATCAGCTTTTGACAATCCAATAAAAACATCTGCTCCATTTAATGCATCATCTAAGCTTTTAACATTTATATTTTTAGTTATAAATTCTTTTTTTTCATTTGATAAATTATCTCTATTAATGTTGATTGGCCCTTTACTGTCAAACATGATAATATTATCTTTTTTAACTCCTAATGCAACATACATTTTAGCACATGAGATAGCTGCAGCTCCTGCACCACAGATTACCATTTTAATTTTTTTGATGTCTTTTTTTGCAAGTTCTAGAGCATTTATAAGGGCTGCTCCAGAGATAATTGCAGTACCATGTTGATCATCATGCATTACTGGAATATTCAGTTCATCTACTAGTCTTCTTTCAATTTCAAAAGCTTCTGGTGCTTTGATATCTTCTAAATTTATTCCACCAAAAGTTGGTGCAATATTTTTAACTGTTTGTATAAACTGATCAATATCTTTTGTGTCAACTTCAATATCAAAAACATCTATATCAGCAAATATTTTAAACAAAAGACCTTTACCTTCCATTACAGGTTTTGATGCTAATGGTCCTATATCCCCTAATCCTAAAACAGCTGTTCCGTTAGAAATAACTGCAACTAGATTTGATTTGGAGGTGTATTTATACACATCATCAGGATTTTGATTAATTTCTAAGCATGGATATGCAACGCCTGGAGAATATGCTAAAGATAAATCTCTCTGAGTTTGATGTTTTTTAGTTGGTTCAACTTTTATTTTACCAGGCTTGGGCTTAGAATGATATACCAATGCTTTTCTTCTTTCCCTTTCTTGACTCATACTACCTAAGAATTAAATTTGATATAAAATCACCAAGCAAATAACCTAATCCTAAACATATTGGATACAATAAGAATAACCACAAGTAATCAATAACTGATAAATTGTTTGGTTCATTTTTTGTTAAGTTATTAAGAAAATCATACCATGATGCTATACCAAGTTTTGAAATAATAAAATTACAAAGGATAGCAACTAAAAGAATTGATACTCCAATTATGTACAACCGAACCATATACCAACCAAAAATAGTTAATTAATGATATCTCAAAAACTTTATACATTTTAATTTATATTTACCCCCGCACGTGAGATTTTTATTAAAAATATTATTGTTATTTTTTTTATTTTCGGGGCTACAATTAAATGGTCAACTTAGTAAGAAACACTACATTCCTCCACTAACTTCAGCCAGTGGACAATCAACTGCTCCCGGAGATCAGTGGCTATATATTTCTACTCCATCTGTTGATCCAATAAATTTCACAGTAAAAAGAGCTGACGGAACAATTTTTAGAACAGGTCAAGTATCAAATGCTAACTCTCAAGAGTTTAGTGCTGGTCCAACTGGTTCGAGTGGTTATTTATTCATACCTAGAAGTGGAGCTGAATTAGCTCAAGATAGTGCTGGATTTATAATTGAAGCCGAGCAAGAAATATACGTATCAGCCAGATTTAATTCTGGCGAAGCATTTGGAGGAAGACAATATCACGGAGGGGCTTTAGTTTCCAAGGGTGAGTCTGCACTTGGAACCAAATTCAGATTAGGAGCTTTACAAATTAAAGCTAATGGTCACTTGAATTTTGGATCTATAATGGCAACTGAAGATAATACTGTAATTAATATTACTCTTCCAACAGGCAACGGGCAACAACTTTTTAGTGGAGCAACCTCATCAAATATAATTTTAAATGCAGGGCAAACATATGTATTTGGCTCAGAAAACAGACAGGATTCCTCTTTTGGTATTATTGGAACCTTAGTTGAATCCGACAAGCCTATAGTAGTAAATTCTGGTTCTGGCTTAGGGTCTTTTGCTGAAGGTGAAGGGGGTCAAGATTATGGAGTTGACCAAATTGTAGGTTCAGACAAAGTTGGTTCTGAGTATATATTTGTAAGAGGTGGTGGTGAAGATTCATGGGAGAATGTTCTTTTAATTGCTGATCAAGACAATACTTCAGTCAAAGTAAACGGACAAAACTATGTAACACTCAACGAAGGTGATTTTACAATAATTGAAGGAGATAAATACGCAAGTAATGGTACTATGTATGTAAGTACTGAAAATAAATCTGATAAGATTTTTGCATATCAAGGATTAGGTGATGTATGGAATCAAGATAATAGTAGAGCTGCAAGACAAGGGATGTTTTTTGTTCCACCATTAAACTGCTCATCAAAGGGTAATGTTGATAATATTGCTAAGATTAACAGAGTTGGAAAAAATTTTGAAGATGGAGTTGTAACTGTTGTAACTAAGGATAATGCAAAAGTTGAAGTTAACGGAAGTGATATTATGAATCAGCCTGGTGGTGTAACAACCACTGGTCCATTATCAGTAACAGGAAATGCTGATTATGAAGTATATATAGTAAAAGGCCTTACTGGTGATGTAAAAGTTACTGGTGATGATGAATTATACGTGGCATATTATAACTATAATGATGCGGCAACAACTGGTGGATTTTATTCAGGCTTTGTTACTCCTCCTAAATTTGAGGCTGATATTGATTTTGAAACTTTAGGATCATGTATAAGAAAAGATGGTGATTCAAACATTGTTCTTAGAGCATTAGACGTGACAAACTTCACATCTATAGTATGGGAGGTTGAAGACAATTTAGGTAATTTCATATCTACTGGAATTGATTCAAATGAATATACTCCAACTCAAGCTGGAACTTACAGGCTTAAGGGAATTCTTGATTGTTCTGAGAGTTCATTCTACTCTGCTGAAATTACAGTCAGTGTTTGTGCTGATGATTATGATAAAGATGGTATAATTGATAACATTGATTTAGATCTTGATAATGATGGTATTTCAAATGCTTTTGAATCTCGAGGTTCAGGTATTTTTAATTTTACAGACTTAGCTAATCCAACTTTATTTTTAGAAAAAGAATCCACATCCTTGACTGGCTTAGCTACACTTGAACAAATTGAAGTTACACCAGGAACTTATAATTTAACTGGTACACCTGACAGATTAACAACTGAGGTTAGCCCTGGAACAGATGGTGAGTTTAGTGTGAATTTAAATTTTAATGAAAATTTAAATATTCTTTTAGTTGACTCTGATTCTCAGATACAAGCTGTTGATGGAGAAATTTTTGAAATAAAAGCTTCATCTGTGGAATCAAACATTACTCTTTTAGATCCAGATAAAAATCTTTTAATCGATATAGGTAATAATGTTTTCAGAGATATTAATGAACCCTATACCAGTAATACTATAAAATTTAAGTTTAAATCCAGAACTGGAAATACCTTTGAATTTCATGCCTCAAATATTGAAGGACTTATAATTACACATTTTTTAAATAATATTTCATCTACAACTTCAAGTTTCTTTTCACCACAGATTAAAGTATCTGCATACAACTTGAATACTGATGGCACAGATGATGATGACATGTTCGATTTAGACAGTGATAATGATGGATGTAATGATGTTATTGAAGCAGGATATTTAGATCCAGATAATGATGGCATATATGGTGAAGGTATACCAAATTTCGATGATGAAACTGTAAATGCAAGAGGTCAAATTATTGATGATGGGTACGATGCTGATGCTGAACCAAATAAGGATAATGCTGGAGTTTATTATTTTCAAAAATTAGCTGAAGCACCTGTAATTAGCACTCAACCGCAATCAACAATAGCTTGTCAAGTAGGAGCAAATGTTGAATTTACTGTATCGATAACAACAAATGACACTCCAGTTTTTCAATGGCAAAAATTTGATTCTACTAATTCTCTATGGATTAATATTGATGAAAATGATACTTATGAAGGGGTTACAACAACAACATTAAAAGTAAATAATGTTGATTTATCGATGAATGGAGATAAATTTAGAGTTAATGTAAGTACTGATGAATATGCTTGTTTAGTTGATTCAAATGATGATGTAACATTACAAGTTGAAGAAGCTCTACCAATTGCAAATATTGTAGATGATATAATTCTGTGTGATGATGATTCTGTTGGAAACGACTCTGACGGTTTTATTGCAAATTTTGATTTGAGCTCAAAAATTAATGCAATCTTGGGAGAAGCTCAGTCAACTGAAGATTTTACTGTTACATTTCATTCAAGTCTTGATGATTTAAGCGATTTGAATAGTAATGGTTTTACATCACCATTTACAAATACAGTTTCTGGTGGACAAGAAATTTTTGTTAGAGTCTTGAATAATGATTCTCAATGTTATAATGGAGCGACCTCGTTCAATGTCGTCGTTGCTGAACTACCAACTATTATTAATCCTATTGTTACTATTGAGCAATGTGATAGTGATGAAGATAATAATGGAAAAACAAAATTTAACTTAACAGAGTATAATAATTTAATTTCAGAGAATTTTGAAAGTGAAACTTTTGAATATTATTTAGATGAGCAACTTACTCAAATAATTGATAACCCAACTGACTTTGAAAATCAAACATTATTTAATCAAAGTGTATATGTAAAAATAATTACGGATCAAGATTGTTATAGAGAAACAAGAATTGATTTAAAAATAGGTGCCAGTTTAATTGATGAAAATTTTATGGAAAATTATTCCAAATGTGAAACCTCACCTGTTGATGCTCAAGATGGAATTGAAGTTTGGGGTTCAGAAATTTTTTCTGAGATTAATACCAAATTAATTGCTTCTGACTCGAAATTTTCAGAGCAGAATATTTCTGTTTCTTATTACTCATCTGAAGACGATGCATTGACTAAAAAAAATCAAATCGATTTTGAAAGCGCAGGTTTCAGTTACTCAAACATTACGGCTAATGTTCAAGGAATATGGGCATTGGTTGAAAATAATGATTTAGATGCTGTTTCATGTTTAGGTTTAAAGCAAGTAGCCACATTATATGTTGAGCCTAGACCTATTGCTACTGCAGTAACTATCGATAGACAATGTGATGGAGATAGTGATCTTGATTTAGACTCACAAGACGGTATTTATCCTTTTGATGTTTCTTTAATTGAAGAACAAGTAATAAACGGTCAAACTGGAGTTACAGTTACTTACTTTAACGAAGATGGATCTCAAATTCAAAACTTCGGACCTGTCTTTGAAACTGCCTCTCAAACTATTACTATTAAAGTAGAAAGAGATCCTAGTTATCCAAATATTACTAATCCTGATGGAATATGTTATGATGAAACAACCCTAGAATTTATCGTTGATGATAGCCCTGAAGCATATCCTGTTGTTTTAGCTCCTCATTGTGATGGAGATGATGGAGGTAATGATACTGATGAATTTGACACCTTTGACACATCAAATATTATTTCAACATTAATAACAAATCCTGAAACGGGTGTATCTCAAGATCCATCAAAATTAACTATAGAATTTACTTATGTTGATGAAAGTGGTAATACAATAACTGCATCCGAATTACCTAATCCATTTAATACAAAAACTCAAACTGTTATAGTTACTGTTGAGAATCCATTGAATTTAAATTGTGTAATTACAGATGAAATCGAATTTGTTGTCAATCCTTTACCAACATTTACTGTGGATGATAGTACGA
>CAJWIX010000095.1 GCA_913042175.1 uncultured Flavobacteriales bacterium | reverse complement strand
AATCGCCCTCATTTGGGTCTGCAAATATATTATAAATTTTATTTTTTGTTCATTGACAGCTAGAAAAAATCTCGTAGTACATCGCCAATCAGAAAAACACTACCACATATCAAGATAAAATCATCTTTATTAGCACTTTTTTGTACAGCTTCAATAGCTTCTTGATGTTTTTCAAAGCAAGAAATGTATTTAGATTTTAGGTGTTCTTTTATAAGAATGGGATCAACACTTCGTTCATTGGTTGATTTTGTAATGTAGTATTGTGCATTTTCAGGAAATAGTCTGCCTATTTTTCCAATTTCTTTTTCACTTGAAAACCCCATTACAATATGCAACTGGTGAAATGATTCATTGCTCAGTTGATTAACAATTGAATTTACTCCCTGCTCGTTATGTCCAACATCTAAAACTACCTTGGGACTTTCTTGTACTATTTGCCATCTTCCTTTAATGCTAATGTAGTCTTCAGGCTTATTTTTAAAAGTTGTAGGAAAGTCTTTTTCTAATATAGATACAGCATTTTTTGCTGTTTCCCAGTTGTGGAGTAAATACTTAGGTAGAGTTGAATTAATGGATGAGGAATTTTCAGTTTGATAAAGCGGAGCGTTTTTTTCTTTTGCAATTTCCTGAAATACAGGAAATGTTTCTTTTATGTCAGGACCTAATAAGACAGGTGTTTTTTGCTTTATTATACCCGCTTTTTCATTCGCAATACTATAAATATTATCTCCCAAAAACTCTTTATGATCTAAGCTAATGGTAGTAATGATGGATAATAGTGGTTGAATGACATTGGTTGAGTCTAATCTTCCTCCTAGACCTGTTTCTATGATGTTGATATCCGTTTTTTGTGTCTTGAAGTAGTGAAATGCTAGTGCAGTTGACCATTCAAAAAAAGAAGGTTTTAAATGTTCTACATCTCGATGGTATTTTTTATAAAATTGAATAATAGCTTCTTCAGCTATCCACTTTCCATTTATGGTAATACGTTCTCTAAAATCAATGAGATGAGGAGAAGTGAATGTCCCAACTTTATATCCATTTTTTTGGTAAATGTTGGTTAAATAGTTACTTACAGTTCCTTTACCATTGGTTCCAGCAATGTGAATGGTTTTCAGGTTTTTATGAGGATTTCCAACGATATTACACATAGAAATAATGTTGTCTAAACCTATCTTATAGGCTTTTCCTCCTTTATTTTGATAAGATGGGAATTGTTGAAATAAAAAGTCAATGACCTCTTCGTAGGTCCCCATTACTTTTTAATGTATTGAATTCTTTTGACAAGTCTGTCTTTAACACTTCCAGTAGAGGTTGGTGTGAATTTAAATTTTTTCTTACAATCACTTTCTATAAAGCTTTGATCGCTACTGGTTAAATTTATAGTAGTTTTTGAATGTCCTTTCAGTACTTTGGTGCTAATTACATTTCCGTTGGCATCAATAATAAATTGAACCATTACAAAGCCTTCCCAATTTTTAGGATTTGCTAACTCTGGATTTCCAATAACTTGTCTGCCTTTTCCATCACCCATTCCTCCGCCAGTATCAGGTCCGTCTCCAGTTCCAATTCCCGTGCCTTGACCTTGGCCATTTCCTCCTTGATTATCTCCTGATCCATGACCAAATAAATTACTAAAGTCATTTTTTGGTTGTTGTGGTTCTGGATCTGGCTCTGAAGTGGTTTCTTGACTTGATGTTTGTTGAGTATTGCTGCTTGTAGGCGTTTCAACGGGGGACTCTTCTTGAGTAACTTCTTTGGGTGCAGGTTCCTGTACCACAGGTTGAGGTTGTTGAGGGGAAGAACTTCCAGGGCTACCACCTCCTTTTTCAGAAAAGTCAAGCACAACTACCTCTTCTAGTGTGAATTGAGGAGGATTTTGAAGCTCAACACACCCTTTACTTAATAGAATAAACAATAAAAGAGATAGATGAAGGACTACACTTATAATAATTCCAGTTCTATTATCTTTTTTTCTTACTAAATCCAATTTATTTACCGCCTTTAGTTTTAATAACGACTTTTAAAGCATTTTGTTTTGCTATGCGAATAATTTCATAGGCTGAAGCACGATGTGCATTTTTATCGGCAAGAAGTTCTATGGCTTTGTTTTCCCCAATTAATCCTATAATTTCACTTTCAATTTTAGAAATGCCAATGGGTTCTTCATTACTGTTAATGTAAAATTGATTTTGTGCATCTACATATATTTTAACAGGTGAGGTCAATGACGGGTCTCCACTGCCATCAGGTAACTGTATTTGATGTGAGGTGTTGACGAATGTAGAAATGATGATAAAGAAAATCAATAATAAAAATACCAGGTCAGTCATAGAAGACATGCCACCTTCAACTTTTATTTTATTGGATGACCTCATTTTTTATTTCCGTTGAGTGAAATTTTAAAATCATTTTGTTTAGCAATATCAATTACGTAAACGGTTGCTTCCCAAGAACTTTCTTCACTTCCATACAGGGATATTATACTGTCTTTTCCAATATTTTTTAAGATTGCAGATTCAATATTTTCACTTGAAATAGGTTGCTTTTTCTTATCAATAAAATATTCGTTTTTATCATTGATATTGATAGTAAGTATCTTTTTATTGGAAGATTTTCCTCCATTTTTTGGTACATCAATGTTAACACCAGCTGTAATCATGGTAGAAATAACAATGAAAAAAATCAGTAATAAAAAGACCAAGTCAGTCATAGAAGACATGCCACCTTCAATCTTAATTTTATTTTCAGATCTAAAGTTCATGGATTACTTTCCAGGTGCTTCTAGAATGTCAATAAATTCTATAGATGCTCCTTCCATATTGTGAATGACCTTTTCCACTTTACTGACCAAGTAATTATAAGCTACATAGGCCACAATGCCTACTATAAGCCCACCAACAGTAGTAATCATGGCTTCCATTATACCACCAGATAAACTTGCGATTTCAAAGGTCTTTTCTTTGGACATGTTTTGAAATACCTTAACCATACCCAGAACAGTCCCTAAAAATCCTAACATGGGTGCTACACCAGAAATAGTTGCTAACATAGATAATCTTCTTTCTAAACGTGAGATTTCTAATTTCCCAACATTTTCAATAGATGTTGTAATGTCTTTCATTGGTCTACCCACACGACTAATACCTTTTTCAATCATTCGGGCAATAGGGTTGTCAGAAGATTTACAATGGTCTTTTGCTTCATTTAAGTTTCCAGCTTTTACAAATCCAGTGATTCGTTGCATAAAATCTTTTTCTCCCTTGAGTGCTCGTTGAACAGCCATAAACCGTTCTATGAAAACGTAAATAGCAATAAATGAAAAGAGAAACAGTAGTGACATTACAACTAAGCTGGTCATACTGTAAGTTCCAGTCATAGAATCATATCCCCATATAAGTTGCCACATGGAAATTTGTTCAGTCTCAATAATGGTTGTAGCTTCTTCAATTATATCTGAAGAGGAGTCTTGAATTGAAAAGAAAGTGGGAAGAAAATTTAAATTCATAAATGATGTTTTGTGGTGAAATTAGTGTTTTTTAAACCTATTTATATTGAATTCATCAATAGAAATGAACCAGCGCCTGTTAAGTATCCAATTGCAGCAAGCCATCCGATTTTCTTTAGATACCAGAAAAATGATATTTTTTCCATACCCATGGCTACTACACCAGCAGCAGATCCAATGATTAACATACTGCCACCAGTTCCTGCGGCATAGGCAATAAAATGCCATGTGGCACTATCTGTGGGCAAATCAAACATACCCATACTGGCTGCTACTAATGGAACATTGTCTATTACTGCAGAACCAGCTCCTAATAAAATAACGAATAAGTCAGTAGAAATAGCTGACTGAACATCTTGGCCAAATGTGAAAATTAACCCAAGAGATTCTAGAGCTGCAACAGTCATTAAAATTCCTAAGAAAAACAATATAGATGGCATTTCAATTTTAGAAAGTGCTTTAAAAACGGGGCTATTAGAATGATTTCCATTGGATTCACCCAGTTGAGAAATGCTAAATTGTCTAGAACTAAGAATTTCAGCAACTAGGGTTACAACAGATAAAGATAACATCATGCCTACATAGGGAGGTAAATGAGTTAAGGTTTTAAAAATAGGTACAAATACAATAGAAATTAACCCAAGATAAAGCATAAAAGCACCATACTTATTTTCCTCATCTTTTACTTGTGGTGCTTCGAAAGTGCTATTGAATGGTTTTAAAAAACTGGCTATGATAGTAGGAATCAACATACATATAAGAGATGGAATAATGAGCAATTTAATAAGTTGCACAGTTGTTACTTTCTCACCCATCCATAACATAGTTGTGGTAACGTCTCCAATAGGAGACCATGCACCACCTGCATTGGCAGCAATAATAATTAAGCCAGCAAACCATATGCGGTCTTTGTTTTCAGCAATTAATTTTCTTAGGATAGTGATTAAAACAATAGTTGCAGTTAGGTTATCAATAATGGCAGAAAGTATAAAAGCTAAAATGCACATGATCCATAACAACGATTTTTTCTTATTTGATTTCACAAACCTTTTAATAGTGCTAAAACCATTAAAATGGTCTATAATTTCGACAATAGTCATGGCACCAATAAGAAAAATTAATATTTCACAAGTCTTTCCAAAATGGAATAATAATGTTTCTTCTAACCAATGCATTTTAGATGCGCCATGGTGTTCAGCATGCATGGGTAAGTCGCCAAAATTGTCAACTAAATGATGTTTAGTTGAATCAAACCATGATGAGATATCAGGCAGTCCAAAAGCAATACAAGCCCAGACTAAAGCCATCATTAATAAGGCAGGAACTAGTTTGTCAATTTTAAAAGTATGCTCTAAGGTTATGGCTAAATAACCTAAAATAAATATGACAACTATAATCGTTTCCATGTTAAACTAATTGATTCAGCGCAATTTCAAAAGCTGTTTTTGAAATGCTGGTTTTTGAATTGTTTTTATTATGTGTGTTTATCAGTGCTTCTTTGATGATGTCTGAAGTGTCTTTAAAAATGGCTTCATCTTCCATTTTCTCTAAATCGTTACCCATTAAGTAAGCAAAAACTCTGGCCATTCCGCAATTTGAAATAAAATCAGGAATTACACTAATTTTTCCATCTGTGTAATCTGCTATAGGACCAAAAAATATTTCTGGATCAGCAAATGGTACATTTGCACCAGCTGCAATAACTTCAATTCCAGTATTTATCATTCTATCTACTTGGTCTTTAGTAATCAACCTTGACGCAGCACAAGGAATAAATACTTCAGATTCTAAATCCCAAATTTTGCTATTTACTTCTTCAAATGATAGCATATCTGGGCTATTTAGCGCATTTCCATTTTTTGTTAAGAATAACTCCTTGATCTCTTCAAATGAAAAGCCATTTTCATTAATTAATCCTCCAGCTCGGTCAATTATACCAACAATTTTTGCTCCTTCTTGAGCCAAATAATAAGCTCCAGCAGATCCAACGTTACCCCAACCCTGAACAATCACTCTTTTACCCTTTAACTCACCACCATAAATGCTGTAGAAGTGTTTTACAGACTCTGCAACACCGTATCCAGTTATCATGTCAGCAACAACATATTTTTTAGAAACATCTGGAGAATATTTTTCATCCTCAATTGCCTTTAGTACACCTTGACGAAGTTGTCCTATACGATTAATTTTTTGTGCTTCTCTGGGTTGGTAATGTCCATTGAATACTCCTTCTTGAGGGTGCCATACGCCACAATCTTCTGTTATTGGAATTACTTCATGAATTTCATCAACATTTAAATCTCCTCCAGTTCCATAGTAATGTTTAAGTAATGGAGTGACTGCTTCATACCATCTTTTTAATACTCCAGCTTTTCTAGGATCATTAGGATCAAAGTTGATTCCAGATTTTGCACCTCCTATTGGAGGACCAGAAACGGTAAACTTGACTTCCATCGTTTTAGCTAATGATGTCACTTCATGCTGGTCTAACCCAACTCTCATTCTTGTACCCCCACCAGCAGCACCTCCTCTTAAAGAGTTTATCACTACCCAACCTTTAGCTTCAGTTTGAGAATCTTTCCATTGAAAAACAACTTCAGGTGTTTTATTTTCAAATTTTTCAAGTAATTCTTTCATTCTAAATTTTATGGTTCCAAATGTAAAAAAAAAGACGTCATTATTACAATAGTTTTAATAAAGGTAATTTCATATTTCAGGCATATAAATAGTTCCTGAAGAAGAATTTTTTGTTGCTCCAGTAACAGAAGATAAAACATTAACTTCATCATTTATTTTTAATACCCCAAGTAGAGCGAAAATGAGCGCTTCCTTGTAATCTATTATTAATTTGTCTGGTACATGTAATTTAACACCATAGTCTTTAAATAAACTAATCCAAAATTTGTTGTAAGTACCACCCCCAGTTACAAGTAGAGGTAGATTTGAATCTAAAGACATAGCTTTTATAATGGTTTGAGTTAAATGATGCCCAAGAGTGTTAAGTTTATCTTCAATAGATATATTGTGGTTTTCAATCACTGGCAAAAACCAATTAGAAAAATCTTCAAATGCTAAAGATTTCGGAAATGATTTTTCGAAATAAGTTAATTGATTTAAATCATATAGTAGCGCTTCATTAAGGCAGCCATTACTGGCTAATTCACCATCCATGTCATAGGCTTTATTTTTTTTCTGTGCTAAGTAATTGCTGGCCATATTTGCAAAAGTCAAATCACCAGCTACTATGCTATTTTCACTTTTGCATGTCAAATTTGCAATTCCTCCAATGTTAAGGCAGTAATTGAATTTTGAAAAAAGAAGTTTATCTCCAATTGGGACCAATGGAGCTCCTTGACCACCTAATTTAACATCAAGTGTTCTAAAATTATTTACTGTTTTAATTTGGGTTGAATTAGCTATGGTTTGACCATCACCAATCTGTAGAGTTATTCCTTTTTCCGGTTGATGAAAAACGGTATGCCCGTGAGAGCTTACAATATCAACATCTTTTGCGTTAATATTATTAGTAGTTAAAAAGTCATTTATTTTTTCACCTAAAAGAGCTCCAAAATCAATATCAAATTGTTTTAATTCTTTTTCATTTAGCTCGGTTGAATTCTTTAATTTATTGTGCCAATTAGGTTCATATTCGAAAGTTTTTGCGCAGTAAATTGTGTAAGACCAATGTTTATCATGTGAAAGGGTAGCATAGACAAGGTCTAAACCATCAAGAGAGGTGCCTGACATTATGCCAATAACATTCCATTTTTGCATAAAAACTTAACAAAATTCTTCAAGTACAATATATGATTAATTTTATAGCTTTGCAGCCTAAATAAGAAATTATGAATTTTGAATTATCAGAAGAACACTTGGCAGTTAGAGATGCCGCAAGAGATTTTGCCATCAATGAATGTAAACCAGGAGTAATTGAAAGAGATAGTACGCAAACTGTAGCATATGATCAACTTAAACAACTTGGTGAGTTAGGTTTCATGGGTATGATGGTTGACCCTAAGTATGGGGGCAGTGGTATGGATACATTAAGTT
>CAJWIX010000094.1 GCA_913042175.1 uncultured Flavobacteriales bacterium | reverse complement strand
TCAAATGTAGGAGGATTTTTAAAAAATGACATTATTAGATTGCCCTTTCCTCCAGATGCCATTAAAGTGAGAGAAAAGGCACTAAAATGGGGGTTGGATAATAAAGTAGAAAAGTTCGAGGCAACCCTAAATGAAGCTGCTGAAGAAGCCTGTAAAACAGCAGCACCAATATTTGTGAATGCTATAAAAAACATGAGTGTACAAGACGGGTTTACTATTTTAAACGGCAATGAGGACGCAGCAACTAATTTCTTGAAAAAACAAACTTCTGATAATTTGTATACTGCTTTTTTACCTGAGGTTAAAAAAGCCATTGAAACCGTTAAACTTACTGCATATTGGGAACCATTAGCTAAAAAATACAATCAATCGACTGTTTTAACAGGAAACGACCCCATTAATACAGACTTAAACGATTATGTTACAAAACGAGCAATATCAGGAATATTTCACCTGGTAGAACAAAAAGAAAAGGAAATCAGAAAAGATCCTTTATCAAGGACAACTGAGTTACTAAAAAAAGTTTTTGGTTCAGTCGACCCATAAAACCTTATTTTTTAGCTAAATTTAGTTGATGGACAAAAAAACTATTGCACACCAAAATCCAATTGCCCCTTCAGAACTAATTGTTACTGATGAAGGGAGAATTTACCACTTGGATTTACATCCTGATGATATTGCAGATGACATTATTGTTGTTGGTGATCAAGAAAGGGTTCCTTTAGTATCCAATCATTTTGATAAAATTGATACTAAAAGAGCTAAAAGAGAATTTGTTACTCATACAGGCGAATTAAATGGCAAACGCATAACCGTACTTTCTACTGGAATTGGATGCGATAATATTGACATTGTCATCAATGAATTAGATGCCTTAGCTAATATTAATTTGACTACTCGATTAACTAAACAAAATCACCGTAAACTAAATATAATTAGAATAGGCACCAGCGGTGCTCTTCAGGAAAACATTCCAGTTGATAGTTTTGTTTTATCAACACATGGATTAGGCATGGATGGTTTGTTGGGTTTTTATGACGTAGATTATTCAGAGGAAGAGCAAAATCTAAAAAAAGCATTTCTACAACAGACTCCTTGGCCAAAATCGGCTAACTCTCCTTATTTTGTTAAGGGTAGTGATTTACTAAAAGACAAGCTTGGAGAAGGGATGCACAAAGGTATAACTGCAACTGCAAATGGATTTTATGGCCCTCAAGGAAGATCTCTCAGGTTGAGTGCTAAAGTTCCTGATCTAAATGAATTTTTAAATCGATTTGAATACAAAGGCAATAGAATTACCAATTTTGAAATGGAAACCTCTGCTTTGTATGGATTATCTGCACTTTTAGGTCATGAGGCTTGTACTGTTTGTGCCATTATAGCTAACAGGTTTATCAAAAGTTATTCAAAAGATTACAAGAAGACCGTCAATCAATTAATTGAGGTTACCCTGCAAAGATTAACGTCATAAGGAACCTTTAAGGCTATTTTTCGTAACTATATGAGTTGAATGCACAAAATGAAATAGCGGCATTGGTAAAATTACTTGATGACCCTGATGAATTGATATTTGATCAAATTAGGGCAAAGTTGATGGAAATAGGTCCAGAATGTATCCCTTTGTTGGAAAAAGCAAGTTTTGAAGACAACTATGGAGCACTATTTACTTCAAGAGCACAACATTTAATTCATGAAATAGGGCTAAATAAATTAAAGATTGATCATTTAAAATGGTTGAAATACCCACACAAGCTTATTGATGGTGTAACCCAACTAGATCAGTATTTTTTCCCAAATGTAACCTCTAACTTTATTCATCATGAGATCAAAGAAATGATTAAGGATATTCAACCTTACATTCATTTAAACATGACTCCAATAGAAAAAGTAAAACTTATTAATCAAGTTATTTATGAAATATATAAGGTTAAAGGAGACAAGAAAAATTATCACGACCCAAAAAATTCATCTTTTGGACATTTAATACAGCACAAAAGGGGAAACCCTCTAACCATATCTATTCTATACATAGAAATTGCAAGGTTGATGAATATTCCTATTAAAGGAATTAATTTGCCCAATCATTTTATTGTGGGTTATATAAAAGACGATATTTCAATAGATAATATGACCCAATTCAAAAGAGAGGACGTGTTATTTTATATTAATCCATTTAGTAAAGGAGTTATTTTAAAACATAGTGATATCGATGATTTTTTAAAGGAAATAAGACTAGACTACAATGAATATTATTTCACCCCTTGTGATCATAAAGATATTACCAAAAGGATGCTAACGAATTTAATTTACAGTTATAGAAAATCTAACAATACACAGATCAAAAATGATTTAAAAGCTATTTTAGAACTGTATAAGTAATGGAATCTGCAATACTTTGAAAACAATGTGTATTTTTGTTATAAATCTAAGGGAGTGAGCATTTTAGAATCATGCAAAGCAAAATATAAAGATTCCCAGCAACTTTTTGAAAGAAAGGATGCTACGTTATTCCTTACCCATTTCGGGGAATTAAACTCCGAAAAAATAACAGATTTAAGTTCAAAAACAGAGGAACATCTCATACAAATAGGTGCAACTAAGAGAACTGTTAGGAATATTTTCAATATTTTAATTGAAGGACTCCAAAATATAATTAACCATGGTGAAACATCGCCAAATGGTGAACAGCTTTCCTTTTTTAATGTTGGAGAACTAGAAAATCACTTTATCGTTACTTTTTCAAACCTAATATCAAACGATAAAACAAATAACGTTATTGAGTCGATTCAAAAACTTAATAATGCTGATCAGGCAGGAGTAAAAGAAATTTATTTAAAAACCCTTACAAACGGAGAAATTTCGGAAAAAGGTGGAGCTGGCCTAGGAATCATAACTATGGCCATGAAGTCTAAAAACACAATAGATCATCAATTAACTAAAATAAATGATGAACTCTCTTTAATTACTATTGAAACAAAGATTGATAAAAACTAAACTATTATGGGAAATCTACACATAGAAGCAACTAAATGTACCCCAGAAATCATAGGAAAAGAAAATGGTACATTAGAAATAAAAGGAAATTGTTTTCCAGAAAACTCCTTAACATTCTTTGAATCCATCAATAATTGGATGAATGAAATCCCTGATAATCTTGACTCATTTCAAATGGATTGTGAGCTGAATTACATTGCCTCTTCTAGTGTAATGCATATATTCAAACTTATGCAAAAGGCAGAGGAACGATTTCCTGTGGACAAAATTCAGATTAAATGGAAATATGAAATAGACGATGAGGATATTCAAAAATTAGGGGAAGAGTTCAATAATCTCACTAAATCTGAACTGGAGTTGATTCCAGTTGATGTTTAATTAAGATAATACGCTACCTTATTTAACACATTCCAATTCCCTCTTGTGAAATCAGGGATTTTAACTGATTTAGATTTTTTATCAATAGATTTTTTTGACAATTCAATAATAGCCGACCATTCTGCAGCATCATATACGTCTTGATCTAAAGGCAATCCATTTCTAAGACAATAAATTAACCTGTAGTCCATGATATAATCCATTCCTCCATGGCCTCCTATTTGCTTGGCTATATCTTTAATTTCTTTTATCGGTTTTGGTTGATATTTAAGCAATGAATCAGCCATTCTATTTTCTTCTAGGGGTCTATGTGCGTTGGGTTCAAATGCTAATGCCTTTTTAGGATATTTTTGAACAAAACCATTTGTACCACTTAGAGTAAACATTCTTGAATAAGGCCTTGGGCTTGTCACATCATGCTGCAAGAGAATGGTTTTTCCATTATGTGTCTTAATTAATGTCAGGTTCATATCACCTTTCAAAAATTGATCACCCTCCCATTGTTGATTTTGACTTAAATTTTGTTGTGCATAACGAGTTAATCCAAATTGATTACTGGACATGGATACTAATCTCTCCATTCGATCTCCTCTGTGGATATTTAATATATGTGCTAGTGGCCCCAATCCATGAGTTGGGTAGGTATTTCCATTTGTTTTTTGCAATCTCTTCAATCTCCAATGATTCCAATAATATGTATCACTAAAATTTAATGCCCTTAGATCATGTATGTATGCCCCCTCAGTATGAACCAATTCACCAAACAATCCTTTTTTAGCCATGTTATGAACGCTAATTTCAAAGAAATCATACATGCAATTTTCTAGCTGAATGCAATGTTTCTTTGTTTTTTCAGCAGTTTTGACCAATTGCCAGCATTCTCTAATGGTAAGAGCTGCTGGAACCTCAACAGCCACATGCTTATCGTGCTCCATAGCATATACTGCTATAGGTGTATGTAATTCCCAATGTGTACAGACATATACTAAATCAATATCATCTCTTTGACATATATTTTTCCAATCATCAGCAGAATAATATAAATCTGGAGGGGATAATTGTTCATCATTAAAATATCTTTTACAACTTTCATCAACTTTATTGGAATCTATATCTGATATAGCCACTACTTTAGCCCCATTAATTTTTGGCAAACGTTCTAATGCCATTTGCCCCCTATTTCCCAAACCAATTATAGCTATTCTAACCGTATCTAATGGATCTACTCTGTGTTCTAATAAATGTTTAGAATCATTAGATGTTGAATTGGTTTTCCATGATAGAAACAGCCCATTTTCTTGAGCATTTACAGTAAAAGTAAATAAAGAAAAGACAAAATAAACAACAAAGAAAATCCGCACTACTTGGTATTAGCTCTAATTAAGTTAAGTGCAGATCCTGCTTTAAACCACTCTATTTGTTGTGCATTGTAAGTATGATTTAATTTTATTTGATCTGAAGAACCATCTTGATGAAGTACTTCTAAAGTAAGTTGTTTCTTAGGAGCAAAAGCATCAAGGTCTATAAAGTTAAAAGTATCGTCTTCTTTTATTAAATCATAATCATTTTCATTGGCAAAAGTTAATCCAAGCATCCCTTGCTTCTTAAGATTTGTTTCATGAATTCTAGCAAAAGACTTCACAATGACTGCAGCAACACCCAAATGTCTTGGTTCCATTGCAGCATGTTCTCTTGAAGATCCCTCACCATAGTTATGATCACCAACAACTATTGATGGTATGCCCGCAGCTTTATATGCTCTTGCCGTTGCGGGAACTTCTCCTTTATCACCTGTCAACTGATTGACTACTTCATTTGCTTCTCCACTGTAAGCATTTATAGCACCAATCAAACAATTATTAGAAATATTATCTAAATGGCCTCGATATCTAAGCCATGGTCCAGCCATAGAAATATGATCAGTTGTACATTTCCCTTGTGCTTTTATAAGCAATTTCGCACCTGTTATATTAGCACCATCCCATGCAGCAAATGGAGTTAACAATTGTAATCTTTCCGAAGATGGATTTACTTCAACCACAATGGAAGAACCATCATTAGCTGGCTCTTGATAACCATTATCTTTAACATCAAAGCCTAATTCAGGCAACTCCACTCCAACAGGTTCATCTAAATAAACATTATCACCATTTTCATTGGTCAAAGGATCAACTATTGGATTAAAGTCAAGTTTTCCTGAAATAGCAATAGCAGCAACCATTTCCGGAGATGTTACAAATGCCATTGTATTTGGATTTCCATCAGCTCTTTTTCTAAAGTTTCTATTAAATGAATGTACAATGGAATTTACTTCTTGCTTGTCAGCTCCTGGTCTATCCCATTGACCAATACAAGGTCCACAAGCATTGGTGAAAATTTTAGCTGATTCAAACTTTTTAAATGTATCAATTAAACCATCTCGCTCAGCAGTATATCTTACTTGCTCTGACCCTGGATTAATGCCTAAAATAGCTTTAGGCTTAACACCCTTATTTACGGCATCATCTACTATGGAAGCAGCACGAGTTAAATCTTCATAAGATGAATTGGTACATGAACCAATCAATGCCCACTCTATGTCAGTAGGCCAATTATTTTTTGCTGCTGCATCTTTCATTTCAGCAACTGGCGTAGCTAAATCTGGTGTAAATGGGCCATTTAAGTGAGGAGTTAAGGTGTCTAAATTAATCTCAATAACTTGATCAAAATATTTTTCTGGGTTTTGATAAACTTCTTCATCTCCTGTTAAATCAGATGCAATTTGATCTGCTGCATCTACTACGTCTTGTCTATCTGTTGCACTTAAATACCTTCTCATAGAATCATCATATCCAAAAGTTGATGTTGTAGCACCAATTTCTGCACCCATATTACAAATGGTTCCTTTTCCTGTGCAAGAGATAGATTTTGCTCCATCACCAAAGTATTCCACAATACAGCCTGTTCCGCCTTTAACAGTAAGAATGCCAGCTACTTTTAAAATTACATCCTTTGGAGAAGTCCAACCATTCATTTTGCCAGTTAATTTAACTCCAATTAGTTTTGGAAACTTCAGTTCCCATGGCATTCCAGCCATAACATCAACTGCATCTGCACCACCAACACCTATGGCAACCATACCAAGACCACCAGCATTCACCGTATGAGAATCTGTCCCAATCATCATACCACCTGGAAATGCATAGTTTTCTAATACAACTTGGTGAATTATACCTGCACCTGGTTTCCAAAATCCAATACCGTATTTATTGCAAACTGAACTTAGAAAATTATAAACTTCATTATTCTTATTAATCGCTTCTTGTAAATCCTTATCTGCACCTATTCGAGCTTGAATTAAGTGATCAGCATGAACTGTTGATGGGACTGCAGCTCTTTGTTTTCCTGCCTGCATAAACTGCAATAAAGCCATTTGAGCAGTAGCATCTTGCATGGCCACACGATCTGGCGCAAAATCAACATAAGACGCTCCTCTTTCATAAATTTCTTTTGCTTCACCATCCCATAAGTGAGTATATAATATCTTTTCAGAAAGGGTTAATGGTTTTTGCAATAATTTTCTTGCTGCTTCTATTTTTTGAGGATAAAGCGAATACAACTGCTTTATCATTTCTATATCAAATACCATGTTCTATTTTTATTGTTCTCGAAAATAGAAAAATGAAATGATTTTAGAAAAGGATTATGGTTTAAAGTAAGATATTTTTAATCTCAGACAATGAACTTACTTGTTTCCAAATTGTTAAGTTGTGGTGATGGTTGTTTGGATTGTAATAGATACATCTCATACCAACTTCTATTGCCCCTGCAATATCCGTTTTCAAATCGTCTCCTATCATAATCGATTCATTTAAAGATGCATTGGCTTCACTCAGAGCGTAATGAAATATTTTAACGTCTGGTTTTTTTACCCCTACTCTCTCGGAAGTAATAACTTTATCAAAATAAGGCAGCAAACCAGATTTTTCCAATTTCACCCATTGAACTTCTTCAAATCCATTGGTAATAATATGCATACTAAAATGTCCCTCTAATGTTTTGAGAAGATCTATAGTACCATCTATTAAAATTGTTCTATGAGGAGAATTGTTGACATAGTCTGTTCCTAAATTTTCTGCTAACTTCTTATTTTCAATCCCAAAATAAATTAGAGTTTGAAGAAAACGTTCTGTTCTTAATTTATCTTTTGTAATGAGATTTTTACGGTATTTTTCCCAACACTTGTTATTTATCTTTTTATAAATTTTAATAAACTCATCAGCTAAAGAGATTCCTTTTTGATGGAGTTGATATTTATGATAAAGAGAAACCAATTCATCATGTGAATTTTTTTCAAAATCCCACAAAGTTCT
>CAJWIX010000093.1 GCA_913042175.1 uncultured Flavobacteriales bacterium | reverse complement strand
ATGAACATGTAGAACATATTTACGGTTAATTAATGCATGAAATGAAGTTTCAGATGAGGGATGTAAATTATTTTTAGATATTATGTCATCTATAAAATTATCTTCTTTTCCATTATTTATTTTTTCAGAAATAGAATTTAAATCAACTTCAACAAAAATATCTTTATCTAAAGAATTGATTAACCAAGTTCCAGATGCTTTAATTAGCATTCTCCCATCAGACTTAATTGAAGTATTCCCACCTGCGGCTTGAACTAAATGACTATTTGAGCCAAGTTTAAAAGAAATATCTTTAAAAGATTTTAATTCTTCCTGAGGAAATGAAGAATTAGTATTTACCATACATTTTAATAGCCTCAATTATTTTTTTCATATGTTTCTTTTCGACCAATTGAGGCTTACCATTTATTTTTGCAATAGTAATTTGCTTACATAAAATTTCAAATTCTTCAGTTAAAAACATTGCTTCGTCTAAATTTTTACCACACGTAATTGTACCATGATTTGCTAATAAACATGCTTTCCTTCCTTTAAGAGCTTTTAAGGCTGCGTCTGATAATTCTTGTGATCCTGGTAATGCAAAAGTAGAACATTTAATTGTGTCACCACCTAAAAAAGCAATCATATAGTGATAGGCTTTTATATCCTTTCCTAGTATCGACATTCCTGTGCCATAAGCAGGATGATTGTGTACAACTGCATCAAATTCTTTTCTTCCTTTTAATATGTCAAAGTGAAATCTCCACTCACTTGAAGGCTTCCATATTCCATGAGATTTGGTTTTAGAGTCTACAAAAACTATATCTTTAGCTTTCATGCCTTCATAGGAAATGCCTGATGGTGTTATAAGCATCCCATCTTTCCATCTTACGCTAATGTTGCCCGCTTTACCTTGATTTAAGCCTTTTTTTTCCATTAAAAGGCAAGCTTCTATTATCTGTTTTCTTATTTTTATTTCATTTTTTGTCATTTAACAGATCCTATTCACGAGTTTTTTTCCATCAATATAGTTTCGAACATCTTTTGCTATAACTTCAGCTGCGTAATATGCTGTTTTTACAGAAGCGCCAGCTATATGAGGTGTAATAGTAACATTATTTAAATTTTTAAAAATATGATTTTCTGGTAAAGGTTCCTCATAAAAAGTATCTAAGGCAGCACCCTTGAGCTTTCCATTAGATAGTGCATCGTGAAGTGCTTTATAATCTAACAATGGTCCTCTAGCAGTGTTAATTAAATAACTATCTTTTTTCATGAGGGAAATTTCTTTCTTCCCTATAAGATTAACTGTTTCTTTTGTAACTCTTGCATGAATAGATACTACATCTGAAATCTCTAATAAGTTTTCTAAAGATACTTTTTTTATACCGTCCGCGATATCTTCATTGTTTAATTCTACATATGGATCAGAAAAAACAATTTTACATCCAAATGGAACTAATAAATTTTTTACTAATTTTCCTATATGACTATATCCAATGAGGCCTATGGTTAACTCACTTAATTCTCTACCAGTTTTATCTAGGCGATATAAATCTCCTCTCCATTCTCCCTGCATTAATGTGGTGTGTCCTAAAGTGATTAATCTTGTTTGTGCTAATATTTTTGCAACTGTAAACTCTGCTACAGCAGAAGCATTTCTTCCAGGAGCATTTGCAACAATAATTGATTTTTTTTGGCAAGCATCTATATCAATGTTAACCGGCCCCCCTCTTGAAACACCAATGTATTTTAGATTTTTCACATTATCTAAAATTGACTCACTGACTGGTGCAAGATCAGTTACTAATATTTCACTATCTTCAATAAAATTTATTACGTCTTCTTCATTTCCGAGATATTCTTTAATTTTACTAAAATTTCCCTCTCCATAATCATTATGAAATGGCGTGTCAGGCCAGTTAACATCTTTTAATTTAAAATTATGATCATTTCCAATTTGATTTATAAGTGCTGATTTAAATATCCCAGATGTAACAAAACTGTCTCCGTAAATACTAATTTTCATTTATTTTGTTTTGAAAATTATAATTTGAATTCCAAAATTCACTCATATTTTCATATCCCTTCTTATACACAGAAAATGCTTTTTCATAAATAATTGATAATTTTTCATCAAATTTTTCAACATTTTTTAGATATTGGTTTACCCATTTGTCATTAAGATCCTCGTATGACTTGGCCTCGTTTAAAGCAATCATTCCTACCATACATGCACCAGCAGCACCTTGTTCACTGTTTTCAATAACCTGAGTATCTAATTGATTAACCGAACCAACAATTTTTCTTACTAGAGAACTATTACTTGCGCCACCAGTTAACCTAAGAAGTTCGAGCTCAGCTCCAAACTCCGAATAACAATCTTTGCACGCATAAGCTAATGACTCATACAAAGCCCTTACTAAGTCATAAACTTTTGTAGTTGTATTAAGACCTAAAAATTGCGCTCTAGCCTTAACATTTACAAATGGCCCTCTTTCTCCATTAGGGGAGATAAATGGATGATAAAATATTTTTGCAGGATCAGCCAAAGATGCATTTTTTTCAAATAACTCAAGAATATTTTTTTTTTCAAGATCACTTCCATTAATATCTTTAAAAAAAGAATTAAAAATTTCTATTAGCCAATCGGTGTTTAATGATGCAACCATATTTGAAACCATTTTTGCATTTGCAGGAGAGCCTGCTAAAGAACAAGTGTATCCAAGTTGTTTCTTGAAATTAGGTTTCTTATTTTCAAAATCTGTAAAAATATGAATTCCAGCTGTACCTAGAATTGTACAACCTATTTTTTTTTTCTTATCAACGAAACCACTTCCTATACCTGAGCATACAACATCTACAGGTGCCAGCACTATTGGCAATCCTTCATTTAAAGATATTATTTTTGCTGATTGACTAGAAAGTTTTCCAACATAATCGGTGCTATCAACAGGTTCAGGTAATTTTTCTTTCATTTGCTTAAAATTGAAAATTTCAAATACTTCATTCTTGTATTTTCTTTCAATTGGTGACCCCCATGTCATAAAAGACTCACTAATATCTGTAACTAGTTCACCAGTAAGCTTATAAAATATCCAATCTTTACATCTGATAACTTTGTCAATTTTATTAAATCTCTCAGGTTCGTTTTTAAAGATATGAAACATTTGACCACTTTGCATGGAGGGATTCAGACCCGTATGAGTGATTTCAGTAATTTTAGGGCCTATTTCAGAGTTTCTCCAGTTATCAATAATATCACCCGATCTACCATCTAGCCAAAGTGCTGCGTCTCCGACAGGAGCGCCTTCTTTATCTATTGGCCAGGATCCATCACCTTGACCAGTTATACAGATAGCTTCTAATTTTTCAGACAAACGATCAATCTTGTTATTCAACAATTTAAATGCTTCAATGACTTTATTCCAAGTTTCTTCAAGATTTTGCTCTGCCTTACCACCTTCTCTATAATAAACCTTATTTTCGACTGATGCAGAGTCGATGTACTTTCCATATTTATCAAAAGCTACAAATTTAATTAATGATGTGCCCGCGTCTAATCCTACAATTATTTCTTTGGACATTATAATCCGTTAAGAATTACTTCCTCAGTTTCAAGATTAAAAATATTTATGGACTCTAGAGGAAAATTTAATTTTACATCAGAGCTTGGTTCAAAATTCCTGTCTGCAACTCCAATGATAGAAGAGCCATTAATTTCAATACCAATATGGACTTGGTCACCTAACCAATGATATGAGGAACTGCTTGCCTTACCATCAAAGTTAGAATCTTTTTGATTGAAGAAAATTTTATGAGGTCTAATGCCTAATGTAATTAATTGATCGTTTGCTAATTTGTTTAAATTTTCTTTTTGTATACTTTCATTACTAAAATTAATTGAGAATGTTTTTTCATTTTTTTCATTTAATATTTCAAATTTTAATGTGTTATTAGATTTATTAATTTTTGCTCTTAAAATATTCATTGGTGGTTCTCCAATAAAAGAAGCTACAAATACATTTGATGGTTTTGCACTTATTTCATATGGTGATGCTAATTGTTTTAAATCGCCATTTTCCATGACTGCAATTTTATCAGCTAAAGCAACAGCTTCGGTTTGATCATGTGTAACAAAAATAACTGTCTTGTTATTATGTTGAATATAGTCTTTTACTCTAGCTCTTAGAACAGCTCTTAGTTGTGGCTCAAGTTGAGACATTGGCTCATCTAGTAATAATGCGTCAGAGTCTCTGACAAGTGCCCTAGCTAGACTAACTCTTTGTTGTTGACCTCCAGAGATAGATGGCGGATATCTTTCCAAAATATCAGTGATTTCAAGCAATTCTGCTACTTCCATTACTTTTGAGTCAACTTTATCTTTTGATATCTTTTCTCTCATTAAGCTAAAAGCGATATTATCCTTAACAGTTAATGGGGGGTAAAGAGCATATCCCTCAAATGCCATAGCCACATTTCTATCAGCAGGTTTTAAGTCATTTACAATTCTTTCACCTATTTTGATCTGACCAGAAGTTGCAGTTTCAAATCCAGCTATCATTCTTAATGTTGTTGTTTTTCCACAGCCTGATGATCCAAGTAGAGCTAGAATTTCTCCATCCTCTAATAATAAATTAAAGTCATTTACGGCTTTGACATCTTTTCCAATTTTTGAGACAAAAATTTTATTTAAATTTTCTAATGTTACTTTTGCCAACTACTCTAAATTCCTTTTTGTTTCTATGTCAAAAAAATGTGATTTTTCCTCTATAAAAGAAATATACATTTTTTTGTTTTCATCAATTAAATGTGACTCCTCTTCTGTCGTTGAACATAAAAGCTCCAAGCCATTTTTCAATCTGACTAAAAATACTATCCTCAAATTTAAAGGGGTCTTTGTTCTGAACTCCACTTCTATAGAATTTTCTGAGTGATCGTTCGATAAGACTATATCTTCTGGACGTATGCCAACAATACATTTACCATCTTGGATTTTAGTATTTCTCTTTAAATTAAAAATTTCACCATTTACATCGACTTCGACAAAACCATCTTGCTTTTTAATAGTTGCATCAAAATTGTTAATTGTAGGGTCTCCAAAAAGCTTTGCGGTAGTTAATGAAGAAGGGTTTTGATATATATTTTTTGGAGAGTCAATATCATTAAATTTACCGTCATATAAAACTGCTATTCTATCCCCCAAAGCCATAGCTTCTCTGAAGTCTTGAGTAATGTAAATTACAGTCGTATTAAATTCTTTTAAAACCTTTGGTAGTTCAAGTCTCATTTCAAATCTAATTTTAGCATCAACATTCCTTAGCGGATCGTCTAACAAAACTACAGATGGCTTGTCCACCAAACTTCTTGCAAGTGATGTTCTCTGTTTTTGACCATTAGATAATTCTTTTGGAAATTGATTAAGGACATGCCCTATTTTTAAAAGATTGGCGATTTCATTGACTTTTTCATGAATTTCATTTTCTGGCATATTTTTGTTTTTTGCCCTTAGTGGGCTAGCAATATTTTCGTATGCCTTCATATGGGGGTATAAAGCAAAATTTTGAAATGCCATGGATACATCTCTTTCTTCAGGGTGAAGTTCATTAATGATTTGATTATCCATTTTTATTTCACCACTGTCTGCCATCATAATTCCAGATAAAAGTCTTAATAAGACAGTTTTGCCTGATCCAGACGGGCCAAAAACTACAAAAAATTCTCCTTTTTCAATCTTGGCATTTAAATTAGAAATTATTTTATCGTCTTTAAAACTTTTGGATAAATTATCTAAATCTAAATAAGACATCCTTATCCTTTAATGGCGCCTAGACTTAATCCTTGTACAAGATATTTTTGAATAAATAATGCTAAAATTAAAGTCGGTAAAACTGAAACAACAATACCACACGCAATTAAACCATAAGGTATCGCGCTGGCAGTAATAAATGCTAACGCACCAACAGTGACTGGTTGAATCTGACTTGAGCCAAGTATAAGCGCAAATACAAAATTATTCCAAGCATATATGAAACATAATAAGGATGCGGCTGCTATTCCAGGTTTAGCTAATGGTATTGAAATTTTCCAAAAAGATTGAAACCAAGAGTGACCGTCTAATCTATAAGCATATTCGATATCTGGGCTTATGTCCTCAAAGTAACCTCTAACTATCCATAATAAAAGAGGAAGTGTTATTAATTGATATACCCATATTAAAGCAAAGTAGCTGTCGTATAATCCTATTTCTGAAAAATATAGATTTAGTGGAAGAATAATTAGTAACGCTGGAGCAAATCTAAAACTTAGAAGTGTGAAAGCTATGTCCTCGCCTCCCTTAAACTTATATCTAGCAAAAGCATATGCAGCCGGAACCCCTAGAAGTAATGTTACTGAAACCGAACCAACTGAGAGTATTGCACTATTAATTAAATTTTGTTTGAAATAAACATACATTGTGGCAAACCCCTCAATTGCAATTTCTCCCTCCCATAGACCTATATAATTTTTAAAAGTGGGTTCATAAAATAAAACTGGCACTTTTCTTAAAATTTCATCATTAGTCATAAAAGACATGTTAAAAATCCAGGCTATTGGGAATAAAAAAAACATAATTATAGCCACGTAAGCAAAAAATTTAAGAATGCTCCATACATTAATACTCATTGAAGCAGCTCCCCTTTAGTTTTAATTTTTAGCTTATGCCATTGTTGTACAAAAACATGACATAAGAAATAACAAATTGCCCATAAAACAACCATCATCGCAGCAGCTTTTCCAATATTAGTGTATTGGAAAGTTTGAAGGTATGCCGAAACTTGAAAAACCATACTACTTTCACCTGGCCCACCTTGAGAAAGAGCATAAATAATGTCAAATTGTTGTATGCTCTCTAATAATCTAAATAGTGAGGCAGTAAGGATAAAGGGGAACAACATCGGAAGGGTAATCCTGAAAAATTTATAATACTCGGGTACACCGTCTAGTTCGGCAGCTTCAAAAGGTTGCCTTGGAAGTGATCTTAAACCCGCTAAAAGTAAAATCATTATAAATGGTGTAAATACCCATACATCTACCATGATCAAAGTAAATAAAACTGTATCTGGGTGACTAGCCCAGGTGAAATCCTCTAATCCCAAAAATGATAAAATATAATTAACAACACCAAAATTAGGATTAATTAAAAGTCTCCAAATTAAAGAGGCAAGAGCTGGTGCTATCATTAGTGGTAGAACTAATAAAACACCCAAAACATTATTAAGCCAAGTACGTTTAGCTAAAAGTAAAGCTATTCCAAGTCCAAGTAAAAGTTCAATAATTATTGTAAAAAATGTATAGGTGAGTGAGACTCTTATTGTGTTCCAAAAAGAAGGATCCGTAAATATATTTACATAATTATCAAACCAAATAAAACCCTTCATGTGAGGCATTTTCAAATTGTATCTTTGAAGTGAATAGTAAACTGCAGTAAAAAAAGGAATTAATATACCAACACATACAAGCAAAGCAGGTAAAGTAAGTACATAGGGAAAAAGTTTACGGTTAATTTTCATCTTAAAGATCTACACCGCTTTATCGAGATAAAACGGTGTAGAAAACAAGGAGGTTGTTAAGCTAGACCAACATCTTTCATCATTCTGTCAATCTTAGATGCTAATTTATCAAGTGTTTCATCAACATTTGATCCTGTTTGCATCTCTTGAAGTGCTGCAGCCCATTCTGTTGTTGTTTCAAAGAATAAAGGCTGAGCTGTGAAGTGGATTTTTGATCCATCTATTGAGCTGTTATATTGCTCCATGTAACCAGGAGATGTTCCACGAATTTTATCGTCAAAATCACCTGAGGCCCAAACAGACTCTCTCACAGGGTTCACTTGGTTATGTTTAACACCACCAGCCATTGCATTTTCTGGTCCATTACACCATTGCATCCAGTACCAAGCAGCATCCTTCTTTTTAGAGAAGTTGCTCATAGCTAGAGACCAGATCCAAACGTTAGGTGTTGGAGCACTTGCACTTGGATTAGGTGTGAAACCATGGAAACCGAAGTTTCCAGCTTCTTTATTTTCTGGATTTCCGTTGAAGAAGTAGCCTAAAATATCAGCATCGAAAATCATAGCTGAAGCTCCAGCTCCAATATCATTTCCTACTTCATACCATGTGTAACCAGACCAGTTTGCAGGTCCAGATGATGATATCATTTTTACCCATTGTTTATGGAAGTCTTTAGACGCTTGAGAGTTCATAGCAGCTTTTAATTTTCCACCATTATTCTCAAAATCAACTAGTC
>CAJWIX010000092.1 GCA_913042175.1 uncultured Flavobacteriales bacterium | reverse complement strand
GATGAATGATTTTATCTTGAAGCACTATCTCATTTAATAAATCATTTCCCATAATAGTCATTAATGCTGCAGGTACTCCGTGACCTGTGCAATCAGCAGAGACAATAATTTTTTCATCTCCAATTGAACCAAACCAATAAAAATCCCCGCTTACAATATCTTTTGGTTTAAATAGAATAAACCCTTCCTTAAAATGCTTTAAAATTTGTGATTTTGAGCCAAAAACAGCCATTTGTATACTTGCAGCATAGTTCAAGCTATCTAAGATGTAATTTTTCTTTTCGTCTAAATCCTCATAAGCAGAAATTATTTTCTCTTCATAATTCAGGGTTTCACTTTTAATGTAAACTATTAGCAAATAAACTATGATACAAATTGAAATTAAACCAATTACAGCAAGAGGATAGGTAAGACTTTCATCAGTGGAATAAATGGCTGGATTGTCTTTAAAGTAAATCTTGGTAAAAAGGAAAAAACATATAGCCAATAAAAAACTAATTAGACCATGTTTTTTTTCACGAAACATGATTATACCTAATACAGAGCTAACAATATAAAATAGCTCATTTCTATATTGTTGACCATATACAAGTATAACAAGTAGTATGGCAATATTGGCATTTATAATGAGTAAATATTTAGCTATGAAATGTTTTTTTAACCTGATTAATACTATTGATGGTATAAATAAAACAACAAGCATGCAGTCAAGAACTGCGGGAACAGTTTCACCTAAAAAAAGAAATAAAATAGAGTAGAAGAGTGCAGTAAAAACTGCAGTAAATGAAATGTAAGTAAGAAGACGAATACTCCTTATTTGACTTAGAGGAGTGTCATGAAAAATTCCAAAATTTTTAATCTTATTTAATAAAGTCTTCAATACCTTAGGTATTTGGCCAATTTGAACAATTCGTTAAAAATAAGGATAAAAAAAAGACATTAACTTCAATAGTTAATGTCTTTAGTATAATAAGAGTTAGGTAGATTAAATTTTTACAAAACTAACTACTGTAGTTTTACTATTGTTATCAGTTATTGTTAGGATATATTTACCATTTTTAAGTGTGGAAATATCTAAATCAGTATTTACATCAGAAAATTCTCCAGCCATAATTTTCTCTCCAAGAATATTGAATGCTTCAAATGTTCCATTAGAAAGGCCATTTACATATAGTTTGTCACTAGATGGATTTGGATAAATGGAAACTTGATTTACATCTTCAACAATGCCTGTATTAAATCTAACATCAAAAACAATCTTTCCAGGAGTAATGTCGGTGAAAAATTGATCAATATAATTATTCATCAAATCATATATCTGTATTTTTCCATAAGAATAAAAATCTGTATTGCTGGCAAATAAATGACCTGAAGTTGGGTCTACAGCAAGAGCATAAAAGTTGGTGTTGTAGTTTGAAATAGGTCCAATATTAGACATGTTAATAACATCATACTCAATTAGATTGCTATCTTGAGATATTTGGTAAACAATATTTCCTTCTTTTAAACATGAAGTACCACAACCTGTGCTTGCAGTGGATATATTGTTGGTGCTTGAAAGTGTCATGGCATTAACATCAATTTTAGAAATAGAAGCACCTGTCCAATCTTTGTTATTAACAGTGTATATAAATCCATTGTGGTACATGATATTGTCTGGATTTATTCCATTTGCACCTAAATCAATTTCACCTTCATATGTCATAGAGCTCAAATCTAAAATCCCAACTAACCCTTTCTCGTTACCCCATTCATAAGCATTATTGATTAAAATGAAAGCTTTATTGAAACTTGAAGAAAATTCTGGAATAAGTATATTTTGTGATGCATACTGTGGTCCGTTTGTAGTGTCAAAATCAGCGTGAAGAGTCAAATCTGAAGAATTAAAAACTTTTAAGTAGGACTCAAAAAAGATAGGCATAAATGTAGTATTATCATAATCACCTCTTGATACAATTAATTTATCATTATGTAACGCCATGTTTCTAACTCCAGCACAAGTTACCCTGGCTTCTTCTTGGTGTGTGTTTAAATCAAATTTGTATATAACAGAGTCAGCAGCAACGTAATAATGACCATCACCAATAATTATATCTGAAGCAAATCTTGCTCCTGAAAGGGTATTTACAGTATTGTAAGTATTGCTAACTACATCATAGCTGCCAATTTTAACTGGTTCTACAGAAACATTATTAGTGTAGTCAAAATAACCTTCGTTGAGTATTAGTACTTGATGTAAGTGTTGTGCAAGAGTGTTAATAGATAATCCAATTGCAATTAGGGTAATTATTTTTTTCATAGTTTTTTTTTAAGTTATAAAAACTCAAGAAAGCTAACCCATAGAAGTTGGATTTTACAATAATGTATACCAAATTCTTAAGATAAACTTTAATCTGAAGTTTTCTTAAATGAAAGTGGCAAGTATTCTGGCTTGTACTAATTTATCAACCTTCCCAAATGATTTCAGTGGTAAATAGATAAAATTAACATACTTACAGCTGCAGATACAGCTCCGGAATTGCACCGGATTCCTTGTTAGGCAATTAATTGCACCAAATTCAATACAAACTTAAGTATATAATTTTTAAAACTGGAGACTTGTTAAACTTTTTAGAGAACAAATGAATGTTAATTAACTTTTTAAGTTCTCTAATGAGTTTTTTCGGCATATAATAAATAACGTCTTATAACTTCGCAAACATATTTTCTAAAATAGGGATAGTAATCTATTATTTCTTCTTTTGACACCCATTTACATGCTGTAATTCCCTCTTTAATTTGAGGTTTGAATTCATAGTTTTTGGCAACATATTGTAGTAGAAACCAATAATCGACTATAATCCCATTTTTTTTGACACTTGTAGATTTTTTAAGTGGTTTTATTAATATGAGTTTTTTCTTCTTAAGGCCAGTTTCCTCGATAGATTCATCAATAGCTGCTGTAAGTAATTTACCTTTTTTAGAGACCTTTCCCTTTGGTAAATCCCATTTTCCTTTTCTATATATGAGTAATATTTGACTTTTTTGATTTATAATGACTGAACCAGCTCTAATTCTTAGAATTTTCATCCTTTGAAGTTCTTTATCCCTTGATTTTTTTGGTGGTTTCTAATTGCTTCAATTTACTCAATAAAGCATATTGACTTGGGTTTAGGTCATCAAAATGAACACCAAAAAGTGTCAAGTTATTGTCGTTTATATCAAACTCCCATTCTGCTTTAGCTAATTTTATTTTACCCTCGTAGTTAATTTCATTAAGTACATATCGCATAGCATTTAATCTTGCTACCATTTTATCATTTGAATTGATAATAACCCATGGTGAGTAGTCTGTTGATGTTTTTTCAAACATTTGGTTTTTATAGAAGGTGTATTCCTCCCATTTTTTAAGTGTTTTCAAATCATTTGAAGATAATTTCCAATACTTAAGTTGATGGTTTTCTCTTATGTGAAAGCGCATCTTCTGTGTTGGTTTATTTACACTCAAGTAGAATTTTATAAGAATAAGACCATCATCAATCAGGTTTTTTTCCCAACTGTTAACATTTTCCATAAAATATTTATACTGGCTTTTATTGCAATACCCCATGGTAGGTTGGATCATCGCACGTGAATACCATGACCTATCAAAAAATACTATTTCTCCCTTTTTGGGGAGTGCTTTTTCATGAGTCTGTAGCCAATGTTTATTTTGTTGTTCAGAAGGTGTGCCTAACTCATATACCCTGAAATGTTTAGGGATAAGATGTTCAATGAATCGTTTTATGGTTGATCCCTTACCAGCAGCATCTCTACCTTCAAAAATAATGGCTATTCTTTTGTCTTTTTTTACAATCCATTCCTGAAGCTTAAGTAACTCCACCTGAAGTTTAAACTTTTCATCCTGATACTGAGATTCAGAAATATTTTTGTAATCTGTATTAAAGTATTTCACGCTCATTTATGGGTCAATATAACTTAAACTTTTTTCATTTTTTAAATCCATAGTCGGGGTGCCTTTATTGTCTGTAATCTTTCCATCAAAGCAAACATATTTATTATTTAATTTAATATGGGGTTGAAAACTAAAATTAACGCTGTTGCTTTTCCAAATAGTGACACTGAATATTTGATTTGGGAAAGCTTGATCCAAGTTTAAAAATGTATGTCCATTTTTGCTAAGTTTAGTACTTACTACTTTACCGCATATTGTTACATCTTTTCCTTTATTTATGAACTGTCTAGCCTGTATGGTATTGTACGCGCCTTTTGGTAACTTTTCGTTGGATAGAGGAGCAACATTTCCCCGATTTTTTTTGTTTTGCCATTTTTCAATGACTACTACTTCTTCTATTGCTTTTTCGATATCATCTTTCAATTGGTAATTAAAATCAAACCCTGATAAATTCTCAATGCTGTCAATTGAAACCATATAACTCTCTAAGGGTTTTGATAACTTTTCATGAGGAACCAAAAAAGCAATGCCTAAATTGTTTTTTAAGTCAATCGCAATTTTAAAAAAGTAATCAGGAACACTCAATCCATTTATACTTCGCTCAGATTTTTTGATTTTGGTATTGTAAAGGGGACCTGTAATGACATACAAATCAATATTATTATCATATACATAACCTCTTAAAAAGCCTTCGATTTTAGCCCACCCTTTTCTGTTGAATTCAGGTAATTGGGGAGACATGTTAGAATAAAAATAGGATTCAGATAGAGCTGTTTTTGACCATTTAAAATCTGCAGATGGAGCAAGGTGCCCTCTGTCGTAACCATACCCATCGTAGGTATATTTACCAGAGGGTAATTTAGATTTTAGAAAATAGTCTTTTTCTTCACTTGATCCACTGCTTATTAGGGTGTCTACTCTAAAATTATTGGTTCTGCTTACATTGCCATCAATTATTTTTTTGTTGATCTTATGGGCTACCCAATTGGCTTGTTCATGATCTTCATTGTAAGAAATAATTAAAGCATTATGTTTTATAATTTCATTGTCCTTGGGAATAATAGTCTGAGAAACTTCTTTGATGTCTTCTCTTAGCGTAAAAAATTCTAATTGTTCAAGTAATGCATCTTTTTTTTCTTCGATTTGTCTTAGTTCATTGTTGATTTTTTCAATATCAGGGTTTACTTGTGCAGATATGATTTGTTGAAAAATCAAAAAGGATATTGAAAATATGCTGTTTTTTATCATTGAACTAATTAGAGTTATGTTTATGAATTTAGTATTTTTCGCCTTTATTTTAGATATTATCTAAGTTAATTTATGATTAATAACATTAGCACATTTCATACCAAGATTGTAATTACATTTATTTTTTCACTTTTTGTACTAGGCTTTTCTTCTATAGGACAATTGAATTGGGCATCTTCCGTAGATTCAGTTTCAGTACTCTCTTCTCCAAGAGCATCAGACCTAAATAATGACGGTATTAAAGATATTGTTATTGGTTCTGGCACAGATTCAACTTTCAGTAATTATGGTGTAGTTGCCTTTGATGGTTCCAATGGTCAAATCTTGTGGTCTATGCCAACCAATGATGAAATTTTCACCAGTGCTCAATTTATTGACCTCAACAATGATTTAACTGATGATATTATAATTGGAGGAAGAAATGCTCAACTATATGCCATCAATGGATCTGACGGATCTTTATTATGGGAGTTTTATCCTTCAAATTCATCAATACCTCCTGCTGATTCTGGATATTATAACTTTTATACCTCACAGTTGATTCCCGATATGACAGGTGATTTTGTCATGGATATTTTGGTGAGTAATGGTGGAGATCATCAAGCTACACAGTTTGATCCCAGACCCCCAGGTCATTTGATGATCATAGATGGCATGACTGGGGTTAAAATTGCACAAGCAGTTACACCTGATAGTGCAGAGATTTATTGTTCACCTGTACTTTACGATAGATTGGGAGGCTCAACACTCATGGTTGCTTTTGGAACTGGCGGTGAACATCATGCTGGAGGATTTTATTTAGCTACACTAACAGATGTAATGAATAATAGTTTGGTCAATAATGCCATCCTATTACAGTCAGATTCTTTAAAAGGATTTATAGCTCCTGCTTCATTGGCTGATTTAACCAATGATGGTGTTCCAGAAGTAATTGTGCAATCATTTGGTGGCAGTATTGCGGCTTTTGATGGATTTAGTTTTCAACGAATTTGGGATATTAATTTTCCTAATTGCGAATCAAGTTCAGCACCCACTATTGGAAATTTTACTGGGGGAGATTTGGTTCCTGATATATTTAACGTAATCTATAGAGGAACTACACCAACTTATTTTGATTTTTACCAAATTATGATTGATGGAGCTACTGGTCAAGTGGCTTGGATTGACAGTATCGGGGCCATGCATTTTTCATCTTCTTCTGCCTTTGATTCTAATGGAGATGGTAGAGATGAAGTTTTAATTAGTATCAACGAAAATACTGGTACTTTTAGTCATCAGTTAAAACTGATTGATTTTCAACAACAGAACGTCCAGAATATCACTCCACTAGAATCTGGAGTTAACCTTGCATGTACCCCCTTGATAAATGACCTTGATGGTAATGGTACAATCGAGTTTGTATACGTTTATAAATCAGATAGCATAAATCCCAGTTCATGGAAAGGATTTAAAATGAATTCTTTCCAAACAAATTACTCTTTACCTATTAGAGGGGTAGCATGGGGCTCCTATATGGGAACTAATTATGATGGACATTATAACAATTCGTTATTTAGCTGTTCAACTCCAATAGTTTCCAACTATGTAGTTAATAATCCATCTTGTAACCACTTTTCTGATGGTAAAATTTTAATTACAAGTTACGCAGCCAATACAAGTTCTTTTTTATGGTCAGATGGTAGCATGAATGATAGTTTAGTCAACATTTCTGCTGGTACACATACACTTTATGTGACGGACTCTAATAATTGCGTAGAAGTTCATACTTTCCAATTAAATGACCCATATATTGTTGGTTTTGGAAATGTAACACATAACATATGTCCTGGGGACTCAATAGGTACTGCTAGTATTTCTAGTAGCGGATGTGTCTGTCAGTTTAGTACTTGTACTTACAACTGGACAAATGGTTCTTTGATAAAACATGCTGTTCAACTTCCTGCTGGAACACATGTTGTTGATATTCATCATCCAGATGGATGTATAGTGACGGATTCTATATACATACAAGATGGAGTGCCTGTAATAGATAGCTCATCGGTAACTGATTTAAGTTGTTATTATGTAGATGACGCGTCAATATCTTTATTTCCTTCACATCCTTCTACTACGGGTTTTTCATGGTCTACAGGGTCTTCTCAATCTCATATTGATTTTTTACCACCTGGTGATTACGCTGTGGAGGCTTACAATATGAACTGTACTGATTCATTGTTTTTTACCATTAATCATATTGATACCGTCTCATTTTCAGTAAATTCTAATGATGTTGTTTGTCACGGTGATTCCAATGGAATAATTGCGCTACATTCATTAGTAGGGCAAAGTCCATACAACACAGTATTAGATGGTGTAATATATAACGATACCGTTTTTAATCAATTATCGCCTGGAAATTATAATTTATATGTTTCTGATTTTAATGGTTGTAATTCTGATACCATTACGCTAAATATTGCTGAACCAACTCCTCTTGCTATTTTATTTGATGTTACTCCAGCTACTGATTCTGGTTATTTTGATGGTATAGCTCACGCTATTGTTCAAGGTGGAGTTTCACCATATCATTATGAGTGGGATCATTTACCCTCTATCAATGATTCCGTTGTAGTTTATTTATCAAATGGTTATTACCCTGTCACCGTTACAGATTCCAATGGTTGTTTTATTACAGATTCTGCATTTGTAGGATTATTATCTAATGTCGATTTAGATTTATTTAATGACATTGTGATATATCCAGTTCCTTCAAATGGGGATATTCATTTTATAAGTTCATTTAATACTGTTTTTAGTTATGCTGTTTATGATTTAAATGGAAAAGTAATTATTGATAATAAAACCGCTTTTTCCAATGAAAAAATACAGCTCAATCTTCCCAAGGGCCAATATTTACTAAAAATAAAACATGATCATAAAACTATTGTCAAAAAGATCTCCATTATTTAAGCTTTTTGGTGCTTGTTTCTTCTTAAGCATTTTCATTTTTTCATGTAGTTATCCAAAAGACCAGGATAATAAAAGCAAACATGCTATGGTCGTTTCTGCTCATCCATTAGCAAGTGAGATTGGATTACAAATCATAAAAAATGGAGGAAATGCTGTAGACGCTGCAGTTGCAGTTCAATTTGC
>CAJWIX010000091.1 GCA_913042175.1 uncultured Flavobacteriales bacterium | reverse complement strand
TGCATAAAATTATGTGTAGTAAAATCTTTTTGATCAAGACAAAGACCTACAATATTATTGATACTTTCTGTAACATTAAGTTCGTGCTCCAATAAAGATTCAAAGACATTGGTCAAAGATTTAAAAGTAGTAGGAGGCTTAATTAATGCAGGTATGACTGCTTCACCACCACGTTCATTGATGAATTTAATCAACTTTAACATGTGAAGTCTTTCCTCATCACTATGCTTATATAAAAAAGATGCTGTTCCGCTTAAACCTTGGGCTTCAGCCCATGACGCCATAGATAAATAGAACTGAGAGGACGAAGCTTCCAGTTCAATTTGTTTATTCAACGCTTTTTCTATAATTGATTTTAACATGTTTTTTTTTCAAATGTAATTGTTTTCAGTAAGTTTAGATACAAATAAACTGTTAATCATTTCTAAATCCTTAACTAAAAGTACAAATTGTTAGAAGATATACTTGAAATTAAGAACTTATCTATACGCAAAAGAAATAAAAAAGATTCTCTTGTTGACAGCATCAATATTTCAGTTAAAAAAGGAGAAGTTGTTGCTCTTGTAGGGGAATCTGGCGCAGGAAAATCCATTACTTCATTAAGTATTTTAAAACTACTTTATCAAGGATTAGGCCTTGAAGTTAATGGGGAAATAAACTTGGCATTAAACAATGATTTAATTAACCTATCTCAATCAGATAAAGATCAAATAAATAAGATAAGAAAAGAGAAAATCGGGATGGTATTTCAAGAACCGCAAACAGCACTCAACCCGGTATTAACTTGTGGAAAACAAGTGAGTGAAGCAGTGCTAAATACTGATCATCTTTCGATTACTAAAAAATTACTCTATAGCTTCTCTAATATATTGGAAAATATTCTTTTTAAACTATTAAATAAAGAAGTTATAATAATCAAAAAAAGCTCATTTAATTTAACCAAAAAAAAAGTACTCTACTGGTTTGAAAAATTAAATATTGAGCAACCTTTACTAACTTATAACAAGTACCCTCACGAATTATCTGGAGGACAGAAACAGCGGGTTATCATAGCCATGGCGTTAATAAAAGACCCTATTTTATTGATAGCTGATGAACCAACTACAGCCCTTGATAAATTCACACAGGATATTCTTTTACACGATCTTAGGAAATTACAAAAGGAAAATAGTTTGTCCATATTATTTGTATCACATGATTTAAATTTAGTTAAATCCATAGCTGATAAAATTTACATCATGAAAGATGGAAAAATCATTGAATCTGGTAGTATTGAAGATATTTTTCAGAAGCCTAAACATCTATATACAAGGGATTTAATTGCAAGTTGCCCTCCAAAAGACAAAAAGTTAAGTGAGCTACCTACTAGAAAACATTTTATGGGTTTTGATGAGGAAGGGTATTTTGGTGATGTCAATTTATCATTGGAAAAACTAATTGATAAAATGACCATAAGTCCTGCTGATTCTATAGAGCAGAGCAAAAAATTAACGTGTAACCACCCCATCATTAAAGTAAATAACGTCTATAAAAAGTTTAAAGCTAAAAAGGATGCTGTGAAGCATAAAGCTTTAGAAAACATCTCTTTTCAAGTTCATAAAGGAGAGACTTTAGGTATAATTGGAGAGTCTGGCTCTGGAAAGAGTACTTTGGGTAAAGTTATCCTTGGGATTTTACCCTTAGATGAAGGAGAAGTAATTTTTAATGAAAAAAATATTCACCAATTAAATAAAAATGAGTTTAGTTCTTTTAGAAAAGCCGTTCAAATTGTATTTCAAGACCCATATTCTTCACTAAATCCGTCAAAAACAATTAGAGACATACTTATAGAGCCCTTAATAGTTCATAAAATAAATTCAAAAGAAAGTCGGGAAGAACACATAGAAAAACTATTAAAACAAGTTGGCTTGGTACCAGACACGAAAATTAAATATCCTCACGAATTATCTGGAGGACAAAGACAACGTGTTTGTATAGCAAGAGCTTTGGCCGTTAATCCAGAAATAATTGTGTTTGATGAATCAGTTTCCGCCTTAGATGTTTCTGTAAAAGCAGATATATTAAACTTATTAAATGAATTAAAAAAACAACTTGATTTAACTTATCTTTTTATTTCTCATGATTTATCTGTTATCCGATTTATAAGTGACCGAGTTATGGTGATGAAAAATAGTCAACTTATCGAATTAGGCTTTACAGAAGAAATTTTTAACTCCCCTAAAGAAGAGTATACCAAAAAACTTTTGATTTTAGATTCTTAATTTAAGAACATAATTGTTAAATTTAGGAAACAAAATCATACTCAATGGTCCTTAATCAAAGGCTTTTATTTTTACTATTATCTTTTTTTTGCTTTTTTAAGTTTAGCCTATCACAAACCAATATCTCAGGAAAAATTATTGATGATGAAACAGGCGAAGAACTCATTGGCGCATCAGTTAAAATAGTTGATTCCAAATTTGGGACAGTAACGGATTTCAATGGGGAGTTTAAACTTAAGACAACTATTTCACCACCATTTGAAATTGAAGTATCATATATAGGTTATAACTCAAAAAATATTGAAGTTAATAACCAGAAGTTTATTAAAGTTTCGCTCGAAAGTATAAATCTAGAACTAGAAGCTGTTGAAGTTGTTGGTGGTATTAGTGAAAAATTGAAAGAATCGCCCTTGAGCATCGAGGCCATGAACATTAATGATATTAAAGAAACGTCAGCAACTAATTTTTATGAGGGATTGAGTCATATGAAAGGTGTTGATTTAACTTCGGCAAGCCTAGGCTTTAGAGTAATCAATACAAGAGGTTTTAACAGTACTTCACCTGTGAGAACTTTACAAATTATTGATGGAGTTGACAATGCCTCGCCAGGGTTAAATTTTGCCCTAGGAAATTTTTTAGGGGCTTCTGAATTAGACTTGATGAAAGTGGAGATCATTTCTGGTGCTAGCTCTGCATTTTATGGTCCAAATGCCTTCAATGGAGTGATCAGCATGCAAACAAAAGATCCATTTTTATTTCCTGGTTTTTCTGCAAGTGTAAAAATGGGGGAAAGATTTCTTAATGAATATGCCGTTCGCTATGCCAAAGTCATTAAAAACAAAGAGGGTAAGGATCGATTTGCGTTCAAGTTTAATGTGTTTTACATGAATGCTAATGATTGGGTTGCTGACAATGCAGCTAGTGTTGCTGACCTTGAAACAAATGAAAATAATCCTGGTGGTTATGATGCCATAAACAGATATGGTGATGAAAACCTCAATCCTACATTAAATCAAATGATCTATGGGTTAGATGGCGAAATAGATACGGCTTCCATTTTACAGTATCCAGGGCTAGAAAGATGGCATAGAAGGGGTTATTGGGAAAAGGATTTAGTAGATTACGATACAGAGAACTTAAAAACTAGCCTAGGACTATACTCTTCATTTGACAATGACATGATGCTTTCTGCTTCAAGTAGCTTTTCTACTGGAACTACCGTATATCAAGGTGAAAATAGATTTAGTCTTAAAGACATATTATTTTTTCAGAACAAACTGGAATTAAAAAGAGACAATGATTTTTTTATCCGTTTATACGCTACTCATGAAGATGCAGGAAATAGTTATGATGCTGTATTGACGGCATTCCAGTTACAAAATGCTACTGCTCCAAATGAAAATCTTGAAGGAGAATCTTTTCATGAGTTATACAAAACTTACTGGAAGGAGAATATAGCCCAACGAGTAATTGATTTAGACCCTTCCGTTAATTGGTCTCCTTATTTTGACCCTGTTACCCAAACAGCTTACCCTCCAGATTTTCCAGGAATTTTCAATGTAATTGATAATATCCCAATGGATTCTCTCATACTTTGGCATCAAGAAACAACAGATTACGCAAACAATAGCCATCCAAATATGGGCGTTATTCCCTATTTTGAAGTAGGAACAGAAAGGTTCGATTCTTTATTAAATAAAATTACATCTACAGCATCAGTATTAGATGGAGGGTCAAAAATTGTAGATAAATCAGCTTTATATCACGGTCATGGTGAAAAAATATTTGATTCGGAATTTGCCAAATTTACCGTTGGATCTAACTTCAGGATATATACTCCAAAATCAGAAGGTTCTTTATTTAGCGATACCAACGGAGTTAAAATAACAAATTGGGAAGTTGGTGGATATGTTGGTTTAGAGAAAAGCTTTTTAAGAGATCAACTCATTTTTAAAGGTTCTTTGAGACTGGATAAAAATCAAAACTTTAATCTAATCCCTACACAAGCGTTATCTGGTATTTATAATATAAACGAAAACCATACCATTAGATCTACATTCACTTCTGCCATTAGAAATCCAACTTTATTAAACCAATACATGTATTACAATGTAGGTAGAGCTAAACTAGTTGGAAATAAAGATGGGTATCAAAACCTCTACACCTTAGAATCTATTTGGTCTTATGCAACATCTGGTAGAAACATTGATTCATTGGAAAGTTTCGATGTAGCCCCAATAAGACCTGAAGAAGTTAAATGTATAGAGTTTGGGTATAGAGGAGTGTTTGAAAATAAACTATATGTGGATGCCAATTATTATTATAACTGGTACCAAAATTTTATTGGATTTGTTACAGGAGCAGAGTTTTTCTATGACCTACAAAGTTGGAAAATATTAGATGTTTACAGAATAGCTACCAATTCTACAAAAACAATTACCACACAAGGATTTTCATTGGGGTTAAACTACTACATAAACAATAAATATACCTTTAATGGTAACTTCTCATGGAACAAGTTAAACAAGCAAATTGACGATCCTATTATTCCAGCATACAATACTCCAGAGTTTAAATTTAATGTAGGCATTTCAGGAAAAGAGATCGATGTTAAATTTGGAGAAAAATCTATAATAAAAAATCTTGGATTTAACTTCAACTACAAATGGGTTGAAGGATTTTTATTTGAAGGATCTCCTCAATTCACAGGAGTTGTCCCCACCTATGGTCTTTTAGATTTTCAAATGACAAAAAATCTTAAAAAACAAAATTTGGCTATTAAATTAGGAGCTTCAAATATTCTTAACAATAGAGTTCTTCAGGTTTATGGTGGGCCATTTATAGGAAGAATGGCATACATTTCTTTACTTTTCGACTTTAAAGATTAAAAACTTTGTTTCAGATTACAGATTATTATTTTATTTAATTTATGTAAATTAGACGTATTAAATTCACGAAAATCAATCTTATGAAAAAAATTACTTTTAGTATTTTATTTATCTTTTCTGTTTTGTGTTCTTCTGTAGTTACTTCACAGACAAGATATTTAGATCCACTTTTTACTGTCGATACGACAAACAATATTACGTATGGTGTTAATTTTTCAGTAATGATAAATGATACCTTACCTATTCCTACTGGAATGACTATCCCTGTTGGAATTGATTCAACAACAGGTTCTCCTATTTATTTTACAATGCCCCCATTAGAGTTTGATTTATTTGAACCTGCAGGAGACACTGTATCTGAGAGGCCATTAATCATTTACTTACACACCGGAACATTTGCTCCAATTATCAGAAATGGTAATGCAACTGGTCACAGAAATTTTGATTATGCTACTCAAGCAATGTGTAATCAATTTGCTGCTAGAGGTTATGTAGTAGCCAATACTGATTATCGTTTAGGTTGGAATCCATTTTTACCAACTGAGCCAGAAAGAGCTGCCAGCTTAATGAGAGCTGCATACAGAGGAATTCAAGATGTGAAAGCAGCTATTAGATATTTTAGAATGGATTATGAAAATGGCAATACTTATGGAATTGACACTTCAAGAATTATTATTTGTGGTCAAGGAACTGGAGGATGGATTGCAACTTGTTTGAATTCTGTAGATAAATTATCTGAATTACAATTGCCTAAATTTTTAGATGCTGTAACTGCAATGCCATTGATAGACACTGCTATATATGGTGATTGGTTTGGTTATGGAGGAAGCCCTCAACTAAACATGGAAAATCACAAAGGATATTCTAGTGACCACGACATGATTCTCAACATGGGTGGAGCAATTGGAGATATTAGCTGGTTGGAAGCTGGTGACAAGCCAATTGTAGCTGTACACGGAAATCTTGACGCTGTAGCTAGATTTACAACTGGTGATTTATCTGTTTCTGGAGTTAATATTGTTAGCAGTATTAGTGGATCGCATGACGTAGTTGCAAAAGCAAACATGTTAGGAAATAATGATATTATCCCTAATCTATATGATCCTTACACTCTCGCTGCAAAATCTGCTTCTAACAGTTTAATAGGAACAGTTGATTTTAGCGGGGCCAACATTACTGCATCAGTTGATAATTTATTCCCATTTGTTACTGGGAACCCTGGCGAAGGTGCTCCATGGGACTATTTTGACTCTACAATTACAGTTATGTTAGCTGTTGGTCAAGGACTTCCAGCTAGTGTGGGAACAGACGCTTACTTAAGCAGTTTAGCTACTAACCCTGATGTTAGTCTTGCTAAAGCAAATGCATACATTGACTCAACAATAAACTTCTTCTGTCCAAGAGTTGTTAATGCTTTAATGCTACCTGGCAACTCTGTTGGTGTAAACACAAAAGATGTATTATATAACGTATATCCAAACCCAACCTCTGATTTTGTTTCAATCAATTCTTCTGCAAATATTGAAGAAATCTCATTATACAATAGCATTGGAACCTTGGTGAAAAGATATAATCCAAATGTATTTACTTATACTGTTGATTTAAGAGAATTACCTAAGGGAGTGTACTTTGCGGAAGTAAAGGATACTTACAATACTCATACTGAGAAAATAGTGCTTAAATAATAAGCCCTATACAATTTCATTAAAAGCCCCTTTTTGGGGCTTTTTTATTTTGATAAAATCAATTATAAATTCTTAACAGCTAGCATATCGTTAATTGATTTATATTTGGTGGCTAATAAAAACAGGTTATGGAACTACTCATTCAAATTTCACAATTCATATTAAGCCTTTCTATTCTTATAATCTTACACGAGTTAGGTCACATGCTTCCTGCAAAATACTTTAAAACTAAAGTGGAGAAGTTTTACCTGTTCTTTGATGCAGGGTTTTCACTATTTAAATTTAAGAAAGGAGAAACTGAATATGGGATAGGATGGATTCCATTGGGTGGATATGTTAAGATAGCTGGGATGATAGATGAAAGCATGGATAAAGAACAAATGAAAGAACCTGCAAAACCTTGGGAGTTTAGATCAAAGCCTGCTTGGCAAAGATTAATTATAATGATTGGAGGGGTAACGGTAAATTTATTACTTGGTTTTTTAATCTATATCATGATTCTATTTGTATGGGGTAAAGATTATGTTCCCAACAATGCTGTGAAATATGGAGCCCACTTAAGTCATGAAAAATTTGAAAACTATGGGTTTCAGGACGGTGATCTTATTGTAGAAGTTGGCGGTAAAGAAGTGAAAGAGTTTGGTGATGCATCAAGTAAAATACTAATAGATGGAGAAAGAGAATTAAAAATAAAGCGAAAAGGTCAAATCATCCCCGTTGTATTAAATGATTCCATTGTTACTGATTTATTAAGATTAAAAGCTCCAGGAATTTTTAGTTACATCCGATTTCCGAATGTTATAGACTCCGTAATGAAAGGAAGTTTTGCTGAGATAGCTAATCTTCAAAAAGGCGACAGTATAGTTGGTGTAAATGAAATTTCAACTCCTTATTTTTATGACTTTAAAAAAGAAATTAGCCACTACCAATCTGAAGAAATTGACCTCCAAATTTATCGAAACAACTCCCCTCTAACTATTAAGGTAAATGTTGCAGAAGACAACACCATTGGCTATGTACCAAAAAACCAATTGGAATATTTTGATTATGAGCACAAAGACTATGGGTTAATAGAGTCGGTACCTATTGGTGTTTCAGAAGGAGTATCAACATTAGGGAATTATGTTAAATCATTAGGCCTTTTGTTCAACAAAGAAGGAGCTAAGCAAATAGGTGGCTTTGGTACAATAGGCGGCTTGTTTTCACCCTATTGGGATTGGAAACGTTTTTGGGGGATGACTGCCCTTCTTTCAATCATTTTAGCATTTATGAACATACTACCTATACCAGCACTTGATGGTGGACACGTTATGTTTCTGGTGTATGAAATGATTTCAGGAAAACCACCAAGTGATAAGTTCCTCACCAGAGCCCAAGTAGTTGGAATGAGTCTTTTGTTGGCTTTATTGGTCTATGCTAATGGCATGGACATTTATCGATGGATTACCGGATAAGTTACTTTTAAACAATTTCTTGAGTATAATCTACCTTGTAATTGAATTTAACGTTGATATTAAGGACCTACCTTTATATCATGAAATTTAAGATTAAAGCTTATTTACTCCTACC
>CAJWIX010000090.1 GCA_913042175.1 uncultured Flavobacteriales bacterium | reverse complement strand
AAATCATAAAAAATGGAGGAAATGCTGTAGACGCTGCAGTTGCAGTTCAATTTGCGTTAGCTGTAGTTTACCCAAGTGCTGGAAATATTGGAGGAGGTGGCTTTTTTGTTTATAGATCTAATGAAGGTGAGTGTAGTTCATTGGATTTCAGAGAAAAAGCTCCACTAAATGCACATAGAGATATGTATTTGGATTCCCTTGGTAATGTAGTTGATAACCTAAGTCTTATTGGTCATCTGGCAGTTGGTGTACCCGGAACAGTGGATGGAATGGTTGCCATTCATGAAAAATACGGGAGATTATCATGGAAAGAGGTAATACAACCATCTATAGATTTAGCTATTAATGGTTTTGTTTTGACAGAAAAGCAAGCTTATAATTTAAACTATTTTAATAAGTCTAAATTAAATTTTAATGATTACAATCCTTATTTCAAAGATGCTTTCCGTAAGGGAGATACGCTTATTCTAAGAGACTTAGGAAACACACTAATACAAATTAGGGAACACAAAAGAGATGGATTCTACAAAGGGGTAGTTGCTGACCAAATTGTTGAAGAAATGCAAAAAAATAATGGTTTAATAAACTATGATGATTTAGAAAGCTATAAAAGTGTTTGGAGAGAACCTATAGTTTTTCCCTACAAAAACTACAATATTATTACAATGGGTCCACCCTCAAGTGGAGGTATAGTTTTAGCACAGTTAATGAAAATGACATCTTTTTTTGATGTTACTGAAATGGGATTTCATTCTCATTCTTCTGTTCATTTGATGAGTGAAATTGAAAGAAGAGCATTTGCCGACCGTTCAAAGTATCTTGGTGATCCGGATTTTTACAATATACCTCAAGATCAATTATTAGATTCTATTTATCTCTTTAAGAGACTCAATGACATTAATTTATTACATGCTACACCATCAGATTCAATACACCCTGGTGAGTTGCTTATAGAAGAAAGTGATGAGACTACTCATTTTTCTATAGTTGACGAAGACGGTAATGCGGTATCCATTACAACTACATTAAATGGATCTTATGGTAGTGGAGTTATTGTTGATAGTGCTGGTTTTTTATTAAATAATGAAATGGATGATTTTAGTATAAAACCAGGTTATCCAAATTTGTATGGATTAATTGGTGGAGAAGCTAATGCTATAGCACCTGAAAAAAGAATGCTTAGTTCAATGACTCCATCAATTGTAGAAAAAAATGACAATTTGTTTTTAGTGGTTGGTTCACCGGGTGGATCAGCTATAATTACCGCAGTTTATCAGACGCTATTAAATGTTATTGAGTTTGAAATGTCTATTGATAGTGCAGTTAACACTCCAAGATTCCACCATCAATGGAAACCAGATCAAATTAAAATGGAGCAATTGCTTTCAAAAAATCAAATGTTAATAGATAGTTTAAAGAGTTATGGCCATCATATTAAATACGTTAGCTCTATGAATAGAGTAGATGCTGTTTTAGTTAAAAATGATAGCTTATTTGGTGGCGCAGACAGAAGGGGGGATGATTTTGCTGCTGGTTATTAAATTTTAAAACCAACTATTGTCATATCATCAATTTGTGAAAATGGATCATCAACACACTCATTTTTCCATTCTTCTATATATTCATCTAAAAGAATAGGTTGTTGGTTCATGGGCCTTTTGTGTATTTCAAGCAATAAATTCCTGAACTTAGGATACTTTAATTTTTTTCCAATAGGTCCTCCAAATTGATCAACATAGCCATCTGAAAAAGTATATATTACATCACCTTCTTTCAGTTTTATACATTCTTCTGTAAATGAATTGTTAACTGATTCAAAATCTTCTCCCAGACTAATATGGTCGGTATTAAATTCTAATAAATTATTATCTCTAACAATGAATAATTTTTGGTTTGATCCAGAATAACATATGGATTTATTTTGGGGGTCATATTTAAAGATTATGAGATCCATGGAATCATTGTGTCTTAATCTTCCACTTTGTCGTGCATTTTTGAAAAAATCACTTAGGCCATTCATGAAACTTTGGCTACTTGTGACTTTATTATTATTCAATACATAGTTTAGGGCATCATAACCAATCATACTTAATAATGCGCCTGGAACCCCATGTCCAGTACAATCACAAAGGGCAAAATATAATTGATTGTCTTTTTCTCCAGCCCAGTAAAAGTCTCCACTTACAATATCTTTTGGCTTGAAATAGAAAAATTGATTCTTAAAAAAAGGATAAAATAATTTTTCCTCAGGAAGAATAGACTGCTGAATATTTTTAGCATAATTTAAACTGTCATATATTTCATCTCGTTGTTTTTTTAATTCTTCTTGTAAAAGAATACTTTCAGTCATGTCAGTTAAATACAACCTTATAAAATTATGTTCTTTGTCAATGTATAGGTTAAAAGCATAATGTTTTCCATCTATTTTTATACCCTCTTTAACTGTATATTTTCCGTCCTTTTTAGATTTGATGGTTTCCTTCAATAGATATTGAAATTTTTCTAAATCCTTATGGCTTTCGGTTAGTAACTGATAAATACTAGGGTGATTTTTACAGGCTTCGTTATGATAAATTATATTCATGTCAAGATCTAACTCAATGACAGGATTTGGGTTGTGAGCAGGGAACAAAGCCATTTTATATAATTTCTCATTCTGATGCTTTAAATCATCGTTTTTTGCATTTACTTCATCAGTTCTTTTTTGGATAAGTAGTTCAAGATTTTCATTGGTTTCTTTGATGGCTTTATTCTTTTGATTGATACTTTCAATGGATTGATAGGCTTCTTTCATAGACCTATTTGTTGTTTCCATAAGAAATATATACTCAGCCATTATCGATGAATCTGAAAAATCATTGATTGTTAAATTAGTTGAAGAAAGAGGGTGTTTGGCATTAAATGAAGGGGTGCAAAAAAGAAGTGCATGACTTTTATCCTTTGAAAAATCCACACTTGCTTTTATCCCAAGTTCAATGTTTTTGAAATGAAATTTAATAAGTCCATTTGGCTTTAGAGAAAAAATAGCATCGAAATGACTTGGTATTTTAAAGTCAGCATATGAACTTATATCCTTGCCTTCTAAATTAAAACCTATGATTTTGTTTAAGCTGGATCCAGAAGAAATTACTTTACCATTGGAATCTAAGATTAAAATAAAAGGTAGGGTAGAGTCTTTTAGCTGATTGAGAAGAGAAAATTCTGCTGGTATCATAAGAGTATACTATTACCAACTTACAATAAAAGTGTCTTTTCCAAATTCACTCCTTAGGTTTTTGTGTTCAATGGCACAATTTTTATTAAACCTTTTACCTAAACCTCTTAGTAAACCTACTACCATAGAAGCCAAGCCCTCTCTATCAGATTCATAAATTAATTCAACTTTATTTTCACCAATTTCTTTAACTGTAAACTTTGGAGGTTCCAAGTCGGGCATGATGTTAGTTATTCGATCATGTAACATGTTTAAATTGCCAAGAAATTCTTTAAGGTCAGATCCAGAGAGGTTAAGCAACTGACCATAACCTTCATCTGCAGTATACAATATCCAATATTCTCCAAAAGCTTCAAGAACATCACCAGCACTAATTTCAAGTATTTCAGATGCGGCACCAACTAAATCATAGGTTAATTGATCTGGATAAGATTGCATAGAGATGAAAAAATCATCTTCAAAACCAACTTTTTCTTTCATAGCTATCCATTTATCCTCTCCAAAATTATTGGTCACCAAATCTTGAATTGCTTTATTTACCATCCCATACATAACACAAATTTAATAAACAATAGAATAACAATGCTATAAAATATTTCTGTAATAAGAAAAAAATTATTCTATTTACGTATTGATAGAGTAACTATGAGTTCAAAAGATAAAAGCCTTGTTGTTTTAGGTTCTGGAATTGGAGGTATGGCTGCTGCTTCAACTTTAGCTTTTTCCGGCTATAATGTTACAATTCTTGAAAAATGCTCAACATTTGGTGGAAAGGCCGGTTTACTAATTAAGGAGGGTTTTAATTTTGATACAGGTCCAAGCTTATTAACCTTACCAGATTGGATTGATGAAGCTTTCCTTTTTTGTAATAAAAATCCAAGAGATTACTATAGTTATGAAAAGTTAGATATTGTTACCAGATATTATTTTTCGGATAAGACATTTGTTGATGTATGTGGAAACATAGAAAAAACGGCAGATCATTTCGAAAAGATTGGACTAGACCGCAAGGTGTTTCTTGATTACATGAGCAAATGGAATGAAATATATGATGTTTCTGAAAAAACATTCTTGTCCAATAACATAAAATTTAACAAAGTCTTTTTGTCCAATGCTTTGGAATGGTTAAAAAAATCTTCTTTAAAAGATATTTATCTGCCCATGGCAAAATATAACCAGAGGGAATTATCCAACCAAAAGATTGAGCTCATTATGAATAGATTTGCTACATACACTGGGTCTTCTCCTTATGCTACACCGGCATTTATGAATCAATTGGGTGTTGTAGAAATGATGAAAGGGGCTTATTTTCCAAAAGGGGGAATACATTCCATTTCAAAAGCCCTTTATCAACTATGTCTAAATGTTGGGGTCAAATTCAATTTTGATAGTGCCGTTTCCAATATTTCTTACGTAAAAAATAAGTTTAAAATTTCAACAAAAGAGAAAACATATGATTCATTGAAGCTTGTATCTAACATTGATTTTTTTCAAACACAAAAATTACTGCAGAGAAATATTAACGTTAGCACTAAAGATCTTTCCACTTCATGTGTTGTTTTTTATTGGGGTGTAACAAAAGAATTTCCTAAATTAAAATTACATAACATCATTTTCAGCGGAGATTATAAGCAAGAGTTTAATGATATTTTTAATTGTAATGATATAGCTGATCCCACAATTTATATTAATATTTCAAGCAAAATGGATAAAACTCATGCTCCAAATGGATGTGAAAATTGGTTTGTAATGATAAATGTACCTGCTAAAATTAGCCTGATTACAAACAAGGAATTGAACAGGTTAAGAGAATTGATCATTAAGAAACTATCCATTTTTGTTGAAGAAAATATAGCATCTTTAATATCTTTTGAAGAAATTTTAACACCTCAAAAACTACACGAAAACACAGGTTCTTTTGAAGGTGCTTTATATGGTGAAAATCAAAATTCATTTAAATCAATAATAAATCGAAAAAAAAATCAGGATAAAAAATTAAAAAACTTATTTTATGTTGGTGGAACAGTAAGACCTGGAGGAGGAATGCCTCTTGCTGCAAAATCTGGAATTGATACAGCTAAAATGATACTAAAAGATGAAAGCTAAAAAGAATTTGTATTTTGATATTATATTTATAGCTGTAGTTTATTTAGCTGGAATAATAGGAATATACTTTTTAGAGTCTACATTTTTTCTAAAAACATCTTTTGTTTCTATACTCATTCCTTTGTTTCTATTTTGTTACCGATCGGTTAGGAGTTTACGAGATTACATTTTGTTTTTTCTCATTTTTTTGATTGGTTATTTTGCAGAATATCTAGGAGTAAATCATCAAATTCTATTTGGTCAATATGCTTATGGTGATACGTTGGGGGTTAAACTTTACGGAGTGTCATTAATCATAGGGTTGAATTGGTTATTGTTGGCTGTAACAACTAGATCTGTTGTTACTCGTTTTACTCAAAATAATTGGCTTACCATTCTACTAGCCTCATTGTTGATGGTTGGAATTGATTATGTGATAGAACCTGTTGCACCTACCTTAGATTTTTGGAAATTTGAAGAAAATCCTGTTCCTTTTTCTAACTATAGAGATTGGTTCTTTGTTGCTCTTATTATGCAATATGTCTTGTCGTTTCAGCAATCAAAGTCATCTATGTTTTATTGGTCTTTAAGCTATATCCTAATTTTACTTTTATTTTTTTCATTTTTTCATTTAACGATAGTATAAATTTTTACTTTTGGCAGCAAATTATGAATAGTTTTCTATCCAATTATAGTTTCATTTCCTGGGTTTATCTACCAGGACTTTAATTCTTTAAAATATGAGTAAAATTTACGTTTTAGGTGCCGGCATGGTAGGTAGTGCTATGGCCATAGATTTAGCAAGCAAACATGAAGTAATCCTTTCAGATGTCAATGCAGAGGCATTGTCAAAAGCTGTAAATAGGGAACCAAGTTTACATACTGCCATTGTAGATGTAACTAATGTTGACCATTTAGCTGAGCATGTTAAAGATGCAGATTTAGTATTATCTGCAGTTCCTGGTTTTCTGGGCTTTGAAACCTTGAAAAATATAATTCAACTAAAAAAGAATGTTGTAGATATATCTTTCTTTCCAGAGAATGCATTTGAGCTTGATGAGTTAGCTAAAGAAAATAACATCACAGCAATTGTAGATTGCGGAGTTGCACCAGGTATGGATAATGTTATTTTGGGTTATTATAATGAAACTCATCAACTTGAATCTTTTGAATGTTTGGTGGGTGGATTGCCAAAGATTAAAAAATGGCCATTTTGTTATAAGGCGCCTTTTTCACCTGTAGATGTAATTGAAGAGTATACAAGACCAGCACGTTATGTAGAAAATGGAGAGCTTATTACAAGGCCACCATTAACTGATTGTGAGTTTATTGAATTTGATAAAGTTGGGACATTAGAATCTTTTAATTCGGATGGTTTGAGATCAATTATATATACCATGCCTCATATAAAAAACAGGAAAGAAAAAACATTGAGATATCCAGGTCACGTGGAGTATGTAAGAGTTCTAAAGGAAAGTGGTTTTTTTAATACTAAACCTACATTAGGAAATAACTTAAGTCCTTTAGATGTCACATCAAAGATATTATTTGATGAATGGAAGTTGGGGGAGATGGAAGAGGAGCTTACTGTAATGCGAGTTACTCTTGTTGGGGTTGATAAAAAGACAAACAAAAAGGAAGAAATAGTTTTTGACCTTCACGATGAATTTGATGTTAAAACTAAGACATCTTCCATGGCTAGAACTACTGGCTACACAGCAACAGCTGCAGTTAACATGTTTTTAGAAGGATTGGTAAAAAAGACAGGAATACTTCCACCAGAATTAGTTGGTTCGTCTAAACCTTGTTATGATTATTTCTTTAGTTATTTGGCCGAAAGAGGTGTAGTTTATAAAGAAAAAATCATAGCAATAGATTAAGTTTTGGTGTTGTAGACTTGGTAATGTAATAGTCTGTCATATAGACCTAAAGGATCTCTGTAATATACCTTAATTATGTATTCGTTATTTGCATCATAATGTGCACCTTCTATGTCACGAGTATTTAATCCGGATTTATCTTGGTGAACATAGATGTAATTATAATAGCCTTGTTTTAATAATATGTTATTAAAGTATTGTTCATTAATAGAATCATATTGCATCAAAAACTCTTCTTGAATGCTCCAATTGGAAAATTGACCAAAAGCATATATTTCACCATTAATCTTTCGCATGGGGAGGGTGAAGTATACTAAACCATATTCCCCTTGAGTTTCAATATCATTATTATCAAAAGACCTGGTAAAAAATTTACCGTTAAAATCTTTGTATTCAAGATATTGTTTATAGGTCCTTTTATTACCTGATTTCAGATTTACTTTGTATTGGTTATTTTCAAGATTAATGGATCTGGTATTTTGTCCTCCAGTTCTAAAACTGCTCATGTCAAAAAATCGAAATTCGTTACCGCCATTAAAAACACGGTCTTCATTGGGTAAGAAAGTGAGTTTATCGTCTCTGATAAAGTTTGGTTCAGAAAACCATATTTCATCAAATTCTTGATGATTTTGTTGAACACAGATAAATATATTTTGGTAAGGATCATTTACAGAATTGTAGTTGTAATTACATTCAAGTTCAACAGCATGTACATAATTTCGTTGCTCTACGTCTGTGGTTCTACTAATATTAAATGTTGCCTTAGCAGATTCTTCACTAACAAAGAATTTAAGATTAAATATGGGGTTTTCATTATCATTTTCATAAAATACATTCAAGATGTAATTACCAGATTTAATGAACTCAACATTTTCATTAGGTAGTTTGAAATGATAGTGCACATATTGTTCTTGAGTGCCGTGAGATAATTCAACATCTTCAATGTAGTTTGTGGAAAACCCATTGAGGTATTCCATTTCCATTAAATCACTTTTTTCCCAAGACATATTACAGTGTATGATTTCATATTGTAAAGGCACAGGATTAGGCTCAATTAAATCAAAGTCTACATTAACTTTTTTATCCCCATTCAAAAAATAACATGGTTCTACAGCATTTAAACTTTCGTTACTTAATTGTATGCTTTTAATTATTGGATTTAAAATGGTTGAAATGTAGGAGATTGGTTCTTCATATTTTTCTACAACCTCTATTTTTTGTGAATCTGTTTTTATGGAATAATAATCCTCATTTAACGACTTTTTATTATCTGATTGTAATCGGCACCCAATGAGCTGAAACAACGTAATGATAAAAACAAATATTATTTTAAATTTCAGCGCCTTATTTATAATCATTCTAAATTAATGTTTGGTTGAAATAATAGTATTACACAATACACCAAAATAACACAAATTTATAAATTTGCCACGTTAAATTTTTTCATCATTTATGAAAATATCTGTAAGAAAAGGCCTTGATATAAAACTTAAA
>CAJWIX010000089.1 GCA_913042175.1 uncultured Flavobacteriales bacterium | reverse complement strand
ACCTGCTTCTTTAACAGCATTTTCTGATCCAAATTTGATAAAATCATTGTATTTTATTACTTCTGCTTTTATAAATCCCTTTTGAAAATCTGTATGAATAACTCCTGCTGCTTCTGGTGCTGTCATCCCTTTTTTAATCGTCCAAGCCTTCACTTCTTTTTCGCCGGCGGTAAAATAAGTTTGAAGATTTAATAAAGAATATGCTTTTTTGATTAGTTTACTCACACCAGGTTCATCTAAGCCTAAGTCGTCTAAAAACATTTTTCTTTCTTCAAAATTGCTTAATTCTGTAATATCAGATTCTATTGCTGCACCTAATATAAGTATCTCAGAGTTCTCATTTGATATAGAGGATTTTAAAGCTTTTACATGGTTATTTCCTTCTAAAACGGATTTTTCGTCTACATTACAAACATACATAACAGGTTTAGCCGTTATTAGTTGTAATTCATCTATATATTTAGTTAATCCATCATCCAAAGAAAGAGATCTAAGAGATTTACCTTCACTTAAATGTTTTTTAGCTTTTTGATATACAGATAATATTTTACCAGATTCTTTATTACCTGATTTTGCTTTTCTTTCTATTGCTCCAATTCTCTTTATAATTGTTTCTAAATCTTTTAGCTGTAGTTCTAAATCAATTATTTCCTTATCTGCAACAGGGTCTACTTTTCCGTCTACATGAATAACATTATCATTATCAAAACATCTTATAACATGAATTATGGCATCAACCTCTCTAATATTTGCTAAGAATTGATTACCTAGACCTTCTCCTTTGTGAGCTCCCTTAACAAGACCTGCAATGTCTACAATTTCTATAGTTGTTGGTACGACTTTTTCTGGATTAACAAGTAATTCTAATTTATTTAATCTTAAATCTGGAACAGTAATAGTACCAAGATTAGGTTCAATAGTACAAAAAGGAAAGTTTGCCGATTGTGCTTTGGCATTAGACAAACAATTAAACAAAGTAGATTTACCCACATTAGGCAACCCAACAATTCCACATTTTAAGGCCATTCATAAAAATTTATATTGCAAAGATAATCAGCATAAATAACATTTGTTAAAAAATATCAACAATTGAAATTAGCGACCTATAAAAGATATACATTTACTGCTTTAATAATCATAACATGGCAGATATCCAACAACTAGAGAAAATATGTACACAAGTTCGTAGAGACATTGTTAGAATGGTACATGCACAAAGTTCTGGTCATCCTGGAGGGTCTTTGGGTTGTACTGAATTTTTTGTTGCTCTATACTTTGATATAATGAAGCACAACAAAAATTTTCAAATGGATGGAAGTGGAGAGGATTTATTCTTCCTGTCCAACGGTCACATCTCTCCAGTTTGGTATTCTGTGTTGGCGCGTAGCGGATACTTCCCTGTTTCCGAACTTGCTACTTTTAGAACCATAGACTCTAGATTACAAGGACACCCTACTACACATGAAGGCTTGCCTGGAATCCGTGTTGCTTCAGGTTCTTTAGGGCAAGGTATGTCAATAGCTATTGGCGCTGCTGAAACCAAAAAACTAAACAATGATAAATGCATTGTTTATTCTTTACACGGTGATGGAGAACTACAAGAAGGTCAAATTTGGGAAGCTGCTATGTTTGCTTCAGCTCATAAAGTAGATAATATAATTTCCACTATTGATTATAACGGAAGGCAAATTGATGGCGATGTTGATGATGTTATTCCCCTAGGAAATATTGAAGATAAATGGAAGGCATTTGGATGGGAAACCTTAAGTTGTGATGGAAATAATCAAGAAGAAATAATACAAGCACTAAATAATGCCAAAAAAATGACTGGTAATGGTAAACCAATCATGATTATTATGAAAACAGAAATGGGGTTTGGTGTTGATTTCATGATGGGTTCACACAAGTGGCATGGTGTAGCTCCTAATGATGAACAATTAGCAGATGCACTGAGTCAGAACCCTGAAACTATAGGCGATTATTAATTTTTGGAATCAATTTTGTAGTTAATGTATTCATGAAAAATCTCATTAAATACATATCATTTTTATTTGTAATTATCTCATTTACTTCTTTTGGGCAAGAAAATGATAGTAGAATTAGAATACTATTCATTTTTGATGGCTCCAATAGCATGAATGCTCAATGGGAAAATAGCAGTAAAATTATGGTTGCCAAGAAATTAATGACTCAAACTATGGACAGCCTAAAAATGCTCGAAAATGTTGACTTAGCTTTGAGAATATATGGACATCAAACTAGGATTGCTCCTGGCAAACAAGATTGTTCAGACACAAAATTAGAAGTTCCGTTTGCTAGTGCGAAAGAAAATTATAGTAATATCATAACTCAAATAAGAGCATTAGAACCCAAAGGCACTACTCCTATTGCTAGATCATTAGAATACGCTGCAGAGGATTTTCCGTCTTGTGAAGATTGTAGAAACATTATAATTTTAATTACAGATGGGATTGAAGCATGTGATGAAGATCCTTGTGCCGTGGCACTAGCACTAAAAAAGAAAAACATTAAGCTAAAGCCATTTGTAATTGGATTAGGTCTTGATACATCTTATTTAGATCAATTTAATTGTATTGGAGAGTTTTTAAGTGCTGACACAGAAGATTCTTTTAAAGGAGTTTTAAAATTTGTAATTAGTCAAGCACTTAACAATACAACAGTACAAGTAAACCTAAACAATATCAAAAATCTTCCTAGAGAAACAGATGTAACTATGAGTTTTTACAATGCTCAGAATAGTAAATTAATGCATACCTATGTTCACACATTAAATAGAAATGAATTACCTGATACTTTTGCTTTAGATCCATTGTATACATACAACTTAATAGTACACACCATACCTGAAGTTTCTATTGAAGAAATTAAGTTGATTCCTGGAAAGCATAACATTATTGAAGCTAATACCCCTCAGGGTATTCTCAAATTAAATATGCAGGGCACAAACAGCTTATATACTGGCATAAATGGAATATTAAGAAAATTAGATGATCCAAGAACACTTAATGTTCATAATATGAATACTGAAAAAGAATATTTGGTTGGAGATTATCAATTAGAACTATTGACTCTACCTAGATTATATTTTGATGATGTATCAATCAAACAAAGTACAATTACTGAAATCACTATCCCTTTATATGGTTCAGCACAAATTTCAAAAAGTAGTGGTCCAGCTTCCTTATTTGTAAGAGAAAAAGGAATGAATAAATGGATTTATGATTTTGATAACGAAAGATGTATTGAGAATTTGAACCTGCAACCAGGTAAATACATCATTTCTTTTAGAAATAGTAGATCAAAAAGTATGGCACATACTATTTTAAAAGAATTTAAAATCTCTTCAGGACAAAATATTAATATAAATTTATAGATATGAATATGGAAATATTAGGAAATAACGATACAAGGTCTGGATTTGGAGCAGGTCTTTCATTTTTAGGAGAAAGTAATCCAAATGTTGTAGCATTATGTGCTGATTTGACTGGTTCATTGAAAATGAATGATTTTCAAAATAAGTATCCTGATCGATTTTTTCAGGTTGGTATAGCCGAAGCCAATATGATGGGAATTGCAGCAGGCTTAACCATTGGTGGGAAAATCCCATTTACTGGAACATTTGCTAATTTTTCTACTAGTCGAGTATATGATCAAGTAAGACAATCTATAGCCTATTCAGGTAAAAATGTAAAAATTTGTGCTTCACATGCTGGACTTACACTTGGTGAAGATGGTGCAACCCATCAGGTTTTAGAGGATATAGGCATGATGAAAATGCTTCCAGGAATGACAGTGATAAATCCTTGTGATTATAATCAAACTAAGGCTGCAACCATTGCTATAGCAGACCATGTTGGTCCTGTTTATTTAAGATTTGGAAGACCAAAAGTACCCATATTCATTCCAGAAAATCAAAAATTTGAAATAGGAAAAGGATTATTACTGAATGAAGGTTCAGATGTAACTATTTTTGCCACTGGTCATTTAGTTTGGGAAGCAGTCGAGGCTGTAAAATCTTTAGCAGCCCAAGGGATATCAGCAGAACTAATTAATATTCATACCATTAAACCTTTGGATGATGAATGCATCTTATCTTCAGTAGCTAAAACAAAGTGTGTGGTAACTGCTGAGGAACATCAAATAGCTGGTGGTATGGGTGAATCAATAGCCCAATTATTAGCTAGTAATTCCCCTACTCCTATGGAGTTTGTAGCTGTTAACGATAAATTTGGAGAAAGCGGTAAACCTGCAGATTTAATGAAAAAGTACGGTTTACATTCATCTAATATTATTGAAGCCACTCATCGCGTTTTAAAGCGTAAATGAATGGTTTTAAATGATAAAAAGTGAAATAGAGAAACAAATAATCCTTCTATATAAAAATCCCAAAACAAAAACAGAGGGATTCAATTTATTTGTAGATACATTTAAAAAAGTACTTTACTTTCAAATAAGACGTGTTTTAATCTATCATGAAGATACAAACGATGTCCTTCAGGAGGTATTTATAAAATGCTGGAAAGGGTTAAATAATTTTAATCAGCAATCAAAATTATCAACTTGGGTATACAGAATTACATATAATGAAACAATTCAATGGATAAGAAAAAACAAAAAAATGAAAATTGTTGATCATGATATTGCCATTGAAATAAGCTCTAATAACGAACACATTTTTGATAAAAATGGAGATGAAATAAGCAAGCTACTAGAAACTGCTGTTTTAAATTTACCTCACAAACAAAAAATGGTATTTCAACTTAAATATTTTCAAAACCTTAAATATGACGAAATTCAATCTATTACTGGAGGGAGTATAGGTAATCTAAAATCATCTTATCATCATGCAGTTAAAAAAATTAAGCAATTTTTAAATGATAATAATTAAACCTTTTTTTTGTTGCCTCATCAAATGATAAATGAATAATAATAATGACATATTGAAATCTAACATTGAAAGTGAGGATGTATATGCTATACCATCAGATTACTTTGAAAAACTTAATGGTCAATTACAAATTCAAATAGAATATCAAAAATCTAAACCGATTAGATATATAATTAGAATTGCAGCTACTATTTTGTTGATTATTGGAATAGGTTTAATTTATCATAATCAAAAATCAATTAATCCTATTTCTTATGAAAGTTTGATGGATGGAATGGATGAATATTTATATGAGGATGATGAATTATTCTATGCATTTACAGATAATGAATTTCAGAACGATGTACATGATATTAATTCAACTATAGACGATTATCTAATCAATGAAATTAATTTTAACTAACAAAATCCAATTACTATGAAAAATACAATTAATATATCTTCAATAATCTTTTTGATGTTATTTGTAACTAATCAATTTACAGTTTTAGCTCAAAAACCAGATCAATCACAAAACAAGGAACAAAGAGAAGCACGTAAAATAGCCTTTTTCACCATGAAAATGGAACTAACATCAGATGAGTCTTTACGATTTTGGCCAGTAGTTAACGAAATGGAAACAGAATTAAAAGCACTTAAAAATGAAAATGCACATGGTAGAATGATGGTGAAAGATAAAAAAGAAATTTCTGATAATGAGTTGGAAAAAATAATGGATGCACGTTTACAAATGGGTAAAGATCTTTTGGATATTAAAATTAAATACCATGAGAAATTCAAAGAAATTCTACCTATTAAAAAGGTAGCAAAATACTATGAAGCAACAAAGGAATTCAAAAAAATGACTTCAATGTGGAAATCTAACCAACCGAAAAAAGTAGAACGAAGATAATTTCACTATTATCATATATAAATTTAAAGCATCAATATACTGGTGCTTTTTTTTTCTTCAATTAACATGAGTTAAATATTAGCTTAACATAAATTATTAAATTTATGTATGCGATACTTTAGGTTTTTATTTCTAATACTATTTAACCTATTATTCATTACTGTCTATTATTCTTCCCATGTGCCAGGGGGGAATATTTCTTATGAGTGCTTGGGAAATAATCAATATGTAATCACATTGACATTATTTGAAGATTGTGGTACAGCTTTTTTATCAAATGGACCAGAACCAATCTCTATAACTAATAATTGTGGAATAAATTTCCCTACAACTTATCAGTTGCCAATTATTACTTTTAGAGAGGAAGTTTCACAATTATGTGCACCTCTTTTAGCTCAAAGTGAATGTAATGGTGGTTCCCTGCCTGGTATTTACAAACACGTTTATAGAGACACCATAACGCTACCTGGCAATTGCAATAGCTGGGTTTTTTCTTATGATGATTGCTGTAGAAATGCATCTAATAATTTATCAGGTACTTCAAATGATTATTATTGGGAATCAGTATTAAATAGTGTAACTAGTCCATGTAATTCCTCACCTGTAATTAGCGCAAACTCCATACCCTATTATTGTATTAATCAATCTGTTAGGTTTAATTTTAATGTATACGAACCAGATGGAAATACATTAGTTTTCTCTTTAATAGATGCTAAACAAAGTTCAATAACAAATGTTTCCTATCAATTTGGTTTTAGTGGTGCAAACCCAATGGCAGGTTTACAAATTAATCCTAATACCGGGGAAATAACGTTTTTACCCACTGTTATTGGCAACTATGTAATTGCTGTTTTAATTCAAGAATATGACAATAATGGAAACTTAGTTGGGTCTATAATCCAAGATTTTCAATTTGAAATCATCAATTGTACCAATAATAACCCATTACCTCCATCAGGTATTTCTAATTTTAGTGGTGGTGTACAATTAACCAATTTTCAAGTAGAGGGCTGTGAAGGTGATTTTATTTGTTTTGATGTTACTTTTACAGATGATGCTACAGATAGCATCTTCTTATCCTCTAATGTTGATCAACTCTTTCCAGGTGCAACTTTAACACAAAACACATTTACCAATGGTTCTGCTACTGCTCAATTATGTTTTACCATAAGTTCAGGTAGTAATCCATTTTCAACCATAGCTATTAATGCAAAAGATAATGCTTGCCCCTTATATGGAATTAATTCAATATCAGTAGGTGTTCATGCAATTACAAGTACGTTTGCAGGAAATGATGTAGTTATATGTTACAACGAAGGAACTCAATTACAAGCATTTGGAGGAAGTCAATTTACTTGGTCTGTTCTTAGTGGAGATCCAATAACTGTAGGTAATAATTTTTCTTGCACAACATGTGCAAATCCCATTGCTAATCCTGATTCAACTACCACTTATGAGTTAACTAGCAATTTAACTGGTGGTTGCACTAATGTTGACACTGTTACAGTACAAGTTGTCCCAGATTTTAATTATGCATTAACTCAATCTTCAACCTCAAATTGTGTCAATTCAAATATCTACTTTGAGATACTGCCCATTGACAGTGTAAATAGTATCAACTCATATGATTATTATTGGACTCCAGCCAACCTTCTTAACAACGCTACAATTAATAATCCTACATTTTCTGCAACTCAACCTGGAAATTATAGTTTTGAAATCACATGTATAAATCAATATGGATGTGACAAAACAGACACTTTAGATGTGACCATTTTACCTTATTCAAATCCAGATGTTAATATTATTTCCAATGACTCATCCATTTTATGTTATGACTCTGTGCACCTTAATGCAAACTTAAATACTGTATTACCCAATCAATGTGCATTAAGCTTAAATAACTTTTGTAGTGCTTCTTCTCAATCAACAGACATTGGGTCTCAAAATGGAGTAAATTCAGGGACTACATATCCTGCCCCTTTTGGCAATTGGTATAAAAGTGCAAAACATCAATTTTTGTATAAATCAACTGAATTAAATTCTATGCTTGCTAATGGAACCAAAATAACAGAGATAGCATGGGAAACTACTAGTCAAAATACTGCTACAACACTTTTCAATGATTTTACTATTAGAATGGGTTGTGCAAATTTATCTGGCTTAGGATCATTTCAACAAGGATTGTCAACTGTTTTTAGTTCGCAGAATATAATTGTAAACTTAGGTTGGAATACTTATCAATTAACAAATGCCTATGAATGGGATGGTATTTCGGATTTAATTATTGAGGTATGTTATGACAATACATCTCAAAATTACACAAGGAATTGGTCTACTCCTTATACAGTTACCTCATTCAATTCCTGTGTTTATACCAGATCAGATGTAAATAATGCATGTAATTCATCAAGTATAACAGCAATTAGTTTGAATAGACCTGTAACTAGATTTACAACATGTGATATTCAACCCAACCTAAATGACTTTAGTTTTCAATGGTATATCAATAATCAGTTGGATACCAATACTACTCAATCTCCATCATTTTCATTGTTTGATACAAGTTTAATTAAGGTAATTTGTACTAATGTTAATGGTGGGTGTACTGATAGTGCTACATTAACAATTGATGTTTTCTGTGATACATGTTTTAAACCAATACCCACATTGACACACCCTACTTGTTCATATCTAAATAATGGAATTGTTGATGTAAATATGTTAGGTAATTTTGGACCATGGTCATTAGAAATTTTGGATGCTACTACTGGAACACCAGTTTCATCAGCTGTAAATGTTACTAATCATCAATTTTCAAGTCTACCTGGAGGAATATATCAATTGATTTCAACAGATACCTCTGGGTGTTCAAATGATACAATTATAGAACTGATTCAACCAACTCCATTCAATGTTCAAACTAATTCAAATTTATCAATTTGTGAAGGTGACAGTGTAATGCTTTCTTCCTCTGGAGCAAATCAATATGCATGGAACTCTAATTATAATATATCAGATACCACAATATCAAATCCTATTGTATGGCCCTTTATTGATACATCATATCAGCTAATTGCTTCAAATACAGATAATTGCACTGACACAGCAGAAGTTAATATTCAAGTAAACATATTACCAGCCATTACAACTTCTAATGACACGGCAATTTGTATTGGAGATACTATTGCCATACTAGCAGGTGGAGGAATAAGTTATGACTGGTTAACAACAGACTCAATTAGTGATATTA
>CAJWIX010000088.1 GCA_913042175.1 uncultured Flavobacteriales bacterium | reverse complement strand
ATGACCTAAATAATTCACAGGATTAAAATAAGGATAATACCATATCCGCTAAAGCTAATTCGGCACTTTCATACGTTTCAACAACGTCTTGAACTCCTTTTTCATTTAATGCTTTAGTCGTACTTGGGCCAATGCTTACTACTTTTTGATGTTGATAAGTGTTCATTAAAAAGTAGGCTTCCACATTGCTTGGGCTGGTGAAAACCAAACAGTCTTGGTCTAAAATTTTCTCTTTAAGGTGAACTGTTTTGTAAGTAGTGACTACTTCTTTTTGACTTGCTGGGATTAATTCTTGAACGGTGCCTAAACTCAGGTTTGAAGAAGGAATAAAGACGGTCTCTTTTCCTAATTTATTAAAGAACTGTTGAGCTACTTCTTTTGGGGAACCTTCACCAATAAATGTGGGTTCAATACCCACTTTTTGTAAATAACTAGCCGTTGCTTTTCCAAAAGCAGCCCATTTTTTCTCTCTTAGTTCTTCTAAATGAATGGTTATTGAATCTAATGCAAAAGAGGAATTGATAAATACCCAGTCAGTCTTTGGCAAAGAGGTTAATGGCACCACTTCCTTTGATATTAATGATTGAGCAGTGATAGTACCATTAGCTTTTTCAATGAGTCGTTTGAAAGCACTTTTATTACTCAACTCTCTAGAAATCCAAACCTTAAATGAATGCTGGTTATTATTTAATTTAGAGATAATGTCTTCAACTATTTTATTTGAACCAAAGCAACGTGTAGGCAAATCATTTACTTCATTAGCCGAAGTTGTCCAAATCTGACGGTTCCCCAAATGATCCAAAGCACTGTAGGCACCAAAAGGAGAGTGACATCCTCCTCCCAATTGATTCAGAATTGCTCGTTCAAAATGAACACTGTCAGAAGTATGGTTATCATTAAGCTTTTTGAGCTGTTCTTTTAAAAAATGGTCTTCCTCTCTAACTTGTATACCCAGTGCCCCCTGAGCTGGAGCAGGGATAAACACATGAGGTGATAAATTAACCACATGAAATTCCTTAAGGTCTATATCTAATCTATTTAAGCCCGCTTTGGCTAAAACAATGGCATCATATTCTCCTTTTCTTAGTTTATCAACTCGGGTGGGCACATTACCCCTTAAATCTTTCAATTGAATATCCTCTCTAAAAAATAACAACTGATTTTTTCTTCTGGCAGATGAGGTGCCAACTACAGCGGAAACTTTCAAATTTAAATCCTGTTTCAGGTCAAACCCTTTGGAGTGAATCAACAAACAATCTGCAGGATCTTCTCTAGGTGGAACAGCCGCAATACACAAACCTTGTGGTTGATTTGTTTCTAAGTCTTTTAAAGAATGAACGGCCAAATCAATTTCTTTTCGGAGCAGTTCATTTTCAATTTCTTTAGTAAAAAAACCTTTTCCCTCAATTTTATCAAAACTCAAATGCTGAATTTGATCTCCTTTTGTTTTAATGATTTTGATGGTAGACGATAAACCAATTGTTTTTAACTGGTCTTTAACGTAATTGGCCTGCCATAATGCAAGATCACTCCCTCTAGATCCGATTATAATATTACGGGGCAACAAAAGTTATTTTATGGTTTCTTTAAGCAAGATTTCTTTGGCCATTTTCATGGGAACACTGATGTATTTTTTCTCCATATAGTCAATTAAATCATCAACAATTTTTCTAGCACTTGGGTCTAAATTGTCAATTTCTTTGGCAAATACTTCGCTGTAGGCTTTTTCCCTGATTACTTTAATTCGTTCAGGAACCTCGCTCATAGCTCTTTCTAGTTTCCGTTGCTTTTCATGTTGAAAATAGGCATCTACCTGTTGGCTAATAATTTTTTTACAGGCGTTTACTTCTTTACTTCTAGCTTTTAAATTTTCTTCAGCTATTGTTTTTAGTTCGTCTACTGTAATCATCCTTACTTCTTGTAAGTTTTTGATGGATTCATCACAATCATTAGGCACGGCTAAATCAACAATAGTTATTTTTCGATGACTTGGGTTTAATCTATTGTAAATTGAAGGAGTAATAACTGCATTTTGCGATCCAGTACATGTAATTATTACATCTATTTCTTCTTTATTTTCTCCTAAACTAGTCAACGAATGAACTTGCGCAGATAAATCAAGTTGAACTGCTAATTTTTGAGCGTTTTCTATTGATCTGTTGTATATCGAAAACTGATGCTCATGACTTTTAGAGATAAACTTTAACATGGAAGAAATGGTCTTGCCAGCTCCTACAACTAATATATTTTTAGGAGAGGATAAATATTTCTTCAATTCAAAATAAGCTAATGATACAACAGAAACTGGTCTTGTTGCTATTGCACTTTCAGTATATATTTTTTTAGCAGTTTGAATAGTTGATTGAATCAGTACACGTATTACATCTCCAGAAAGCCCAAAGGACTTACATTCTTCAAATGCTTTTCTAACTTGAGTAATTATTTCTCTTTCCCCTACCACTAATGAGTCTATCGAAGATGCCACTGAAAATAAATGCGTTACAGCATCTTCTCCGTGATATACTTCTGCTTTTTCTATCATGCCATTAACATTAGAATTAGCATGTTGCTCCAATAGCATTTTAACCAAAGATTCTAATTGAGTTGAAGTGAATGGAGTACTTCCAGAAAATATAAATTCTACTCTATTACAGGTAGATAAGTACATTAACTCATCAAACCCAAGTTCATTGTTTATTTTAGTAAGTATTCTTTGACGATCTTTGTCATCAAGGTGTAAAAGCCCAATTTCGTCAAAAGAAAAATGACGGTGAGTAAATGCTATAATACTGATTGAATTCAATACGAAACAAAAATGCAAGAAAATGGATTAACCATTTGTCATTGAATTGTCATTGCTTTCAATTGTTCATCTTATTTTTACCTACTAAACCAATATACTAAAGATTAAATTCTGTGTAATGTTAAATATGTTAATTTTATCTTTTTATTAAGCTTATGAAGTATCATCCAATAGATCGAAATTTATTTATAAATAATCGAAATAGGTTTATTCAACATTTAGATAAAAATAGTTTAGCTGTTTTTAACTCAAACGACATTTACAATACTGGGGCTGACAGCACATTGCCATTTGTCCAACACAGAGATATTTTCCATTTATCTGGTGTAGATCAAGAAGAAAGCATTTTAGTATTATTTCCAGACTGCAACAACAAAGCCCATAGGGAAATACTATTTCTTAAAGAAACAAATGATCAAATTGCAGTTTGGGAAGGAGAAAAGTTGACCAAGAAAAAAGCTTTTGAAACTTCTGGAATTAAGACTGTTTATTGGCTAGAACAATTTGAAACTATTTTTAGACAATTGGTTATTGAAAGTGATCAAGTTTACCTCAACTCCAATGAGCACTTGAGAACAAACAATATCATGCAAACAAGAGAAGATCGGTTTGTGGAAAAATTCAAATTAGATTATCCCAATCATTCCATTAAAAGATCAGCTCCAATAATGCATAAAATTAGATCTGTTAAAGACGCAATTGAAATTGACTTAATGCAAGAAGCGTGCAATATAACAGAGAAAGGTTTTAGAAGAATTTTAAATTTTATTAAGCCTGGTGTAATGGAGTTTGAAATAGAAGCAGAATTAATGCACGAATTTTTACGTAATCGCTCTAAAGGATTTGCCTACACTCCAATAATTGGCTCTGGAAATGCTGCATGTGTACTTCACTACATTGAAAATAACCAAAAATGCAATGATGGTGATGTTATTCTAATGGACTTTGGTGCAGAATATGCGAATTATGCATCGGACCTAACTAGATGTGTTCCTGTAAACGGCAAATTTACCAAAAGGCAAAAAGAAGTATATAATGCGGTTCTCCATGTAAAAAAAGAAGCCACCAAATTACTTGTACCGGGCACCTTACTCAATGAATACCATAAAGAGGTTGGAAAATTGATGGAAGAACAACTCATTAAACTTAAATTAATTTCTATAGAAGATATAAAAAACCAAGACCCAAATTGGCCTGCATACAAGAAATACTTTATGCATGGTACATCCCATTACATTGGACTAGATACCCATGATTCAGGTTCTTGGATTGACCCAATTGAAAAAAATATGGTATTTACGGTGGAACCCGGCATTTATATCCCTGAAGAAAATTTAGGTATTCGACTAGAAGATGATGTTGTAGTACAAGAAAAAGGGGAACCATTTAATCTTATGAAAAATATTCCTCTTGAAGCCGATGAAATTGAAGATTTAATGAATTAATTATGAAAGATAAGTCTATAGAGTTATTAGAAAAAATTGCAGCATCTAAACAAGGTGGTGGAGAAAAACGAATTGAGGCACAACACAAAAAAGGTAAACTTACTGCAAGAGAAAGAATTGATGTACTTTTAGATGAGGGTAGTTTTGAAGAAATTGGTGGATTGGTTACTCATCGTTCCACTAATTTTGGTCTTGATAAAACAAAATTCTTAGGTGATGGAGTAATTACTGGTTATGGTACCATTAATAATAGACTCATCTATGTTTATTCTCAAGATTTTACAGTATTAGGGGGTTCCCTAGCAGAAGCTCACGCACAAAAAATTTGCAATATCATGGATTTAGCCATGAAAAATGGCGCACCAATAATTGGTCTTAATGATTCTGGAGGAGCTAGAATTCAAGAAGGTGTGGTTTCACTTGGTGGATATGCAGATATCTTCTATAGAAATACATTGGCTTCAGGTGTGGTACCACAACTCTCTGCCATTTTAGGACCTTGTGCTGGGGGAGCAGTTTATTCACCCGCATTAACCGATTTCATTTTAATGACAAAGAACACTTCTTACATGTTTGTAACTGGACCTAATGTTGTAAAAACTGTTACCAATGAAGAAGTTACTGCAGAAGAACTTGGTGGGGCAGAAACACATATGATGAAATCCGGTGTAACTCATTTTGCCTGCGAAAATGAGTTAGAAACCCTTAATCATCTCAAAAAGATTTTATCATATATCCCTCAAAATTGTGAAGAAAAGGTAGAACACTTACCCTATCAATTTAACAATGAAGATAGAAAAGACTTAGATGACATTATTCCTGAAAATCCAAATCACCCATATGATATAAAATCAGTTATAAATGGTTTGATTGATCAAGATAGTTTTTTAGAAATTCAAGAAAACTTTGCTGAAAATATTGTCATTGGTTTTGCAAGGATAGCAGGAAGATCCATTGGTATTATTGCCAATCAACCTGCTGTTTTAGCTGGAGTTTTAGACGTTAATGCTTCAGTAAAAGGGGCTCGATTTGTTCGCTTTTGTGATGCTTTTAATATTCCTCTGCTTGTATTAGAAGACGTTCCTGGATTTTTACCTGGAACTGACCAAGAATGGAATGGTATAATTAGCAACGGAGCTAAACTTCTTTTTGCATTTAGTGAAGCAACAGTCCCAAGAATAACAGTCATTACCAGAAAAGCTTATGGTGGAGCTTATGACGTTATGAACTCAAAACATATAGGAGCAGATATGAACTTTGCATGGCCATCAGCTGAAATTGCTGTAATGGGAGCAAAAGGAGCAGCTGAAATTATATTTAAAAAAGAAATTGCTGGTGCAGCTGACCCTAAAGCAAAATGGGAAGAGAAGGAGAAAGAATATGCTGAATTATTTGCAAACCCTTACAATGCTGCCGCAAGAGGTTATATAGATGAAGTAATACTTCCTCACAAAACAAGAGAAAAGCTGATTAAGGCCTTTAAAATGACCGAAAACAAAAAGGTAAATCTCCCTAAAAAGAAACACAGTAATATACCATTGTAAAGCACCCTTTTAGCTTGAAGGAAATCCAGAAATACATAAGAACAATCATTGTTTTAAGCTCTATTTCTTTGTTTGGGTTTCTAATTATTCAGTATTACTGGGCAAAAAACAATTTTGAAGAAAAAAAACTAAATATTCAAAATGTAATATCAATCTGCAATCAAGAAATAATTGAAGAAATAGAAGATTTAATTGTTGAAAAATCAACAAAACTTGTAATCCCAAAATCCTTCAGCCCAATAAACTCGCTTAACAACGCTATTCATGATGAAAAAACGCTTGTTGATAGCTTGGTTTCACAACTTGAATTGATAGAGGATGAAAACTTTATGGTTAAGAGAAAAACCATTATTGATATTGTCAATAGACATCTCTCGCTCAATATAAATTTTGATTTAGACCAGCTTCTTGATGAAGAGGAATTAATTGAAATCATTAATCAAGTAATGCAGGAACACAACTTAGATCTAGAATATTTTTATTCAATAACTAATTCCAGTGGATTAATTCTATTCTCCAACTTTGAAAAAAAAGAAAATGAATTACTCATCAATTCTACTATTTTTTCTGATGAATTTTTAATCGATGACATTTATAATGAACGAAAGATATTTTCTCTTTATATCATGAATTTAGAAAAATCTATCATTAAATCTTTTTCTTCCATTTTTTTGATTTCAATTTCATTGATTACCATAGTCATAGGAACCTTTTTCTACAGTATTAAAATCATAAATAACCAGAAAAAAATAACTCAAATTAAGTCAGACTTCATCAACAACATGACCCATGAGTTGAAAACACCAATAGCCACAATTGGATTAGCCTGTGAGGCACTTAAAGACGAAAACATTGAACTTAACAAACCCATGAAGGATAAATTTCTATCAACGATTACTAATGAAAATGAAAGATTAGGTAAGTTGGTAGAAACTGTTCTACAAAACACAATTTCTGACAAAGGAACTCCGGAACTAAAATTAGAAATTTTTAACATTGAAGAAATCATTGAAAAGGCAATGAAATCCATTCAGCTTTCGTTTGATAAAAAAGAAGGAAGTATTGAAACTGACTTTATGGCACTTAACAAAATTGTTGAAGCAGATAAATTACATATCACCAATGTTATCTATAATTTATTGGATAATTCTCTAAAATACAGCGAAAACAGACCTCTTGTGAAAATCTCAACAAGAGATGTAATTGGTGGACTTGTTATAAGAATTAAAGACAATGGCATAGGAATTGCAAAGGATAATCAAGAAAAGATATTTGAAAAACTTTATAGAGTGCCTACAGGAAACATTCATAATGTAAAAGGTTTTGGACTTGGGTTAAGTTATGTTAGATCTATTATGGAGTTACATCAAGGTACTATTAAAGTAGAAAGCAAATTAGACCAAGGAAGTACTTTTTTACTTAACCTAAAGGCATCAAAAATTATTGAATCATGAAAAAAGAGGAAATCAAAGTATTATTAATAGAAGATGATAGCAACTTAGGGGCTATCACAGCTGATTATTTATCTGCTAAAGGATTTAATTGTCAATGGGAAAACAATGGTGAAGCTGGTTATCAAGCTTTTGTAAAAGACCAATATGATATAGTTATTTTAGATGTAATGATGCCAATTAAAGATGGATTCTCTACCGCACAAGATATAAGAGGAATAGATAAAAATATCCCCATTATATTTCTAACGGCAAAATCAATGAAGGAAGATACGCTTAAAGGATTTGAAATTGGAGCTGATGATTATATAACTAAACCATTTAACATGGAAGAGTTAATAGCACGAATTAATGCAGTGCTTAAAAGAACGTCTACTAAAAATGACAATTTTTACGATGATGTGAATATCGGCAAATTCATTTTTAACCCTAAAATGCAAACTCTAAAAATAGATGACAACTCTATCCGTTTAACAACAAAAGAATCTGATTTATTAAAGCTCCTATGTAAAAATCACGATGAAATTTTGGAAAGAAACCATGCATTAAAAGCAGTATGGGGGGATGACAACTATTTTAATGGCAGAAGTATGGATGTATATATCGCAAAACTCAGGAAATATTTAAAAAGTGATCCAAGTGTTAAAATCATTAATGTACACGGAAGAGGGTTTAAGTTGTTAACTTAATGCACTACAATGATTTTGTTCTACCTCCATCAACTGGTAGGTTTATTCCATTGATATAACTGGCATAATCTGAAGCTAGAAAAACCACAGCGTTGGCTACTTCCTCTGGCTCAGCAATTCTCTTCATGGGAACTTCTTGAGCCATGGTGTTTTTAACTTCTTGTTCGTCAAGATTTAATTTAGCTGCTTTATTTTTGATGATCTCATTTAGTCTTCCTGTATTAGTAGCTCCTGGAAGTACATTATTAACAGTAATATTATGAACCGCTAATTCATTACTTAAAGTTTTGGACCAATTGGCAACTGCACCCCTTATAGTATTTGAGACCCCTAACCCATTAAGGGGTTGTTTTACTGATGTTGAGATGATATTTATTATTCTTCCATAAGGTCTAGAAATCATAACATCTTTAACTAACCCTAAAATCTTGTGGTAAGAAATTAAATGCATATTAAATGCGTGTAGAAGATCTGAAGTAGATGCATTTTCAAGTGCCCCACCTGCAGGCCCTCCAGTATTGTTCACCACTATATCAATTTGTAATTTATTTTCAGCCATAAATTTTCTTAGCCTGTCTTCTAACTCATCTGGATTTGTGAAATCTACTCTTAATGTATAAATAGATCCTTCACTATTAGAAATTTGTTCTAATCTTTTAGATAATTTTTGATCATTTCTACCTAATAGAATAATGTTTGCTCCCAAAGCAGAAAATTGTTTTACACATGCCCAACCAATACCGTCTGTAGCTCCTCCAACTAATATTGTTTTATCTTTAAAACTAACATTCATTTTAATCTAATTTGAGGACGAAAATAGCAAAAATCAATGTAATTAAGATTTAAATTTAATGTAATAGGCACGTTATTAATTTCATGTATAAATGCACTAAAATTTAAATTGCTTATTGTATTTTTTACATTAATGTATTCATAAAAATAAGAAGAAAAAAGTCATAAATCTTAACAAGTAATTAACTAAAAAAATTAAATTTGGTTATAAATCATTTATTAATTAAAACAAAAACATGAAAAAAACGTTACTCTTAATGTCTTTTGCTTTTATGTATTGCCTTTCATTTGGGCAATGTCATTATGTAATAGACATGCAAGATTCTTATGGTGATGGATGGAATGGTGCAT
>CAJWIX010000087.1 GCA_913042175.1 uncultured Flavobacteriales bacterium | reverse complement strand
GAAAAACTTTGGTTTGTTTCTCCAACAATTGGAGTATTGTTATTGTTACAATCTAACCATTGATAGGTAGCATTTGTTGCTATGGCAGTTAATGTAGAAGAAGAAATAGTGTAAGAAACCGAAGTATCTACAGCTATTATCCCTAAATCTAATGTTACCACACTATCACAACCTGAAACGTTGGTTAGGGTTTGATTGTAGATGCCTGACGATGTGTAATTGACTCCATTCCATACTAATGAATCACAAGCTGTCAATGCAATTGCAACACTATTGGTATATCCACATGAACCATCATCTATATTCGCCAACGGATTATATTGACAAGAAGAAGAATCAGTACATCCTTGTATCCAAGGATAAAACGTAGGACTCCAATCTACTCCAGCTTGCCAAGGCAACACCCCAAGCTCCAATGCCCCTATGTCAGGTGCAGTTCCATTTATAGTATGATTAATAGCAGAAACTGAAATGCCACCGTCAACTAATGGTGAGGTAGATAAAGGTAAATAAGTATTGGTATCCATCAAATCATAAAAATTAACCCCAGTGTTATCATATCCATTCCAATTATTTGAAGCTATCCCAGGAATGGGTATTTGATTTGCTCTATGAGCACTCATTTCTTCACTAAAGTTGTTGTATATGTAGGAACTGTCATTAGAGTTATCCTCAGAGAGAATAATTAAACCGTTCTTATTACTTGAAAACGTGGTATTATAACATATGTAATGATGATTTCCTTTAACCATTATACCATTAGTTCGAACAGCAATATTATGGTGCATATTCCCATACTGGCCAGCTTGACCAGGATCTCCTCCAGGCGCATCGAATCTCAATGCATATTTTGGGGTATCATGAATATAGTTATGGTGTATGTTTGAATTTTGTACAGTAGCAGAAGTACCTTGATAAACAGATCCATCAGATTGAAGTGCGCCAGTAGACCAAACATCATTATAGGCAAACTCTGGAGTAGTTCCAGGAGCTAAAAATGCTGATGCTGCAGCATCATGGACGGTATTATGAAGAAATTTATTGCCATCTCCACTAAAATAAACTCCTACCATCAAGAAGGGCAGTTCTGAAACTGTGTAGTCAATGTATTGCATGTAACAATTTTCAACAATATTGCTATCTCCGTAAATTCTTAAAGCTTCTCCGTCTGTATATTCAAATAAGCATTTTCTAATTACACTATTGTGTACTTCATTGGCTGATCCTGATTGTCCTAGGGTACTAACATTTGGAGCAACTTCAAATTCTCTTAGCATTCTTTTGGAGCAATTTGGAAATGAAAAGTGACATTCTTCAATAACTATGTTGTTTGAGCTTTTGGCAAAGAATGTAGATGAAAAGAAATAGAGATTTTTAAGGGTGATATTAGAAGAATTACTTACACTAAAAGCATAATCTTGCACCTTCCCCTTTATATTTCTTCCATTTGGATTTTGACCATTATCAGCGTAGAGATACAATGTTTTAGAAGTGGTATCATAAAACCATTCATTTGGCTGGTCCAATAATTCTAGTTTTCCCTCTACAAAAAAATGATGGTGTTTATCCCTGTAGGCATTATTTGGAACAATATCATAGCTGAAAAAATTATCCTGGGTGTTATGTGAAATTATTTCTCTATTAAATGTTTTAAATGAACCCACATTCATTATGCCAATTGCTCCAGTCAAGTCTAAACCAGTAGCCCCCAAATCTTTTTTTGTTGAATCTACCAATTCAAAACCATTGTAAGATCCATTAGGAAAACCAGCTGTTGAATCAACTATTCCTGAAGCCCAAGAATCCCATGTATATATTGATTTATCAGAAAAATTACCATTTGGCCACCTGGCCATTACCATCTCTTGTTGATCAACAAATAATTGCCAAATATGTTTATTTAAAGTTGTTTTGTAAATATTTCCAGCATAAGTTGTCCAACTACTTTGAATAGGCGTAGTTCCATCAAAGACAACCCACTCTCCCATGTAAGGCATGATGACAATATTGTTTTTACCATCCAAAATTACTTCCTCGTGATAAGACCCTGTTCTTATAAAACATGTATCACCAGAACCCATTACTGACAATGCCTTATTAACAGTGGCAAAGGGCGAGGTTAATGAACCTGCATTTGTATCATCACCACCCATAGAAGGAGTAGCTACATATGTGTTCTGAGCATTTAAAAGTGATGCCCAACTAAAAACACTTATTAGAATAATTTTTCGTATCATAATCACAAAATATAAGAAAAATAAATTCAGTTTTTTAAAGCCTTCTTAAGTGAGTGTAATTGAAGTACTTGTAAAAAAATAATTGTGTATTTTTATAAAATGAAAAAAATCCTACTGTTAAGCTCTATCGTGCTATTTATACTAAGTTCTTTCATAGTTAAAAGTACGAGTTCATCAAGTGTTGTTAGCTCAACTAACTTTAGTCAACATATTGCCCCCATTTTTTATGCCAACTGTACTGGATGTCATCATACTGGTGGTGTAGGGCCCTTTTCTCTCATAGATTATCAAGATGCATATAATATGAGATTTTCAATTCAAACATCCGTCTTAAATGGAGATATGCCACCATGGCCACCAGACACAAACTATACTAGGTTCAGACATGAGCGCATTTTATCTAGTCAAGAAATTTCCCTCATTGATGATTGGGTAAGTAATGGAGCTCCAGAAGGAGATCCAAATCTAGCTCCTACACCCCCAACATATAACGCCAGTGGACCTCAGTTAGGCGTTCCTGATTTGACTTTATCTGCGCCTCATTATACGAGTAATGCCTTTATGGACGATGATTATGTATGTTTTACTATACCAAGTCAATTAATTTCAGGTAAAAAAATTAGAGCAGTGGAAGTGGAACCCGGAGTTCCAGAAATTGTTCATCATGTCTTGGTTTATTTAGATACTTCTGGAAATTCAACACCAGGAGTTGAAAATAACTGTATGGGACCGTTAGATGGCCTTCTTGTAGGTGAGTTTGCGCCTGGATCTGGAGCCATTGCTTATCCTGGTGACCAAAATTTGGCATTTGGCATGGATTTTCCAGCTGGCAGTAATGTTATTTTAGCTATGCATTACCCAGTAGGCTCGCTAGGGGTAACTGATAGCACTAAAGTACATTTTTACTTTTACCCAGATCAAATCAGTAATTTTAGACAAATTGAAATAAGCCCAATACTTGTTGATTTTAACTTTTGTGTTCCACCAAATCAGCAAAAAACAATCAGCAATACTTTTACTGTACCAATATTCGCCCCAAGCTTATCCATGTATGGAGTATTTCCACACATGCATTTGATTGGAAAAACCATTAGCACTGAAGCTGTTCTGCCAAATAATGACACTATTCCGTTAATCAAAATTCCTGAATGGGATTTTGAATGGCAAGGATCGTATAGTTTCCCTAAAATGCTAAAAATACCTCCTGGAACAAAAATTATAGGAACTGCCACTTATGACAATACAGCAGGGAATCCACACAATCCGAATACACCTCCTCAAACCATTTGTGCTGGGTTCAACACCACAGATGAAATGTTTGTAATTTATTATTTATACACCATGTATCAAAGTGGAGATGAAAACCTAGATTTAGACTCTCTAATGATGAGCGGAATGACAAACATTAGTGAATTAATTTTAGAAAAAAATAATGAACTATCTATCTTTCCAAACCCTAGTAATGGTGAGTTCAATATTGACCTCTCTACATTTATTGGAAAGGAGCTAATAATCGAAGTTTTTGATATAAATGGAAAAGTAATTTTAAGCAAAAACATCTCTAACTCTTATGGTAGTAGTTACCTTTTGGATTTAGCTAAAGTCAAGAATACCTCCTCTCTCTTCTTTATTAAGTTGCATTCTAACTTAGATGAAATTAGATATGGAAAACTTATCATTAACTAAAACCTATTTTCCTATTTATTAGCTATTAACATTTCATACTTATTAACGTAACAGAAATAGTTTTTTAAAGGTTCATTATTTACCTAATCTTGTATTTAATAGCTTTAAATAATGACCATGTATTTTAAAATTATTTTCTTACTTACCTTCAGTACGGTATTTACATTTAACCATGCGTTTTCAAACGATAGCAATGATACCATTAAAATTGTATCATGGAATGTTCAAATGTTGCCTAGAATTTTTCAACCATTTACTAAGCTTACAAGAAAAAAACAAAAAATTAGAGCTCCAAAAATCATTCAATATCTAAATGCTTCTGATTTTGACGTGGTAGTTCTGCAGGAAGTTTTTGATAAACCTATTCAAAAGCAACTAAAAAAAGGACTAATTGTGAATTACCCTTATCAACAAGACCCTATAAAAGAAGGATTTACATGGCGAATATCAAGTGGTGTTATGCTGCTATCTAAGTATCCATTTGAATTCAAAAAGAATGTAATTTTTAACACTTCAAAAAAGTCAGATAAAGCTGCTCAAAAATCTTGTGTATTGATTGAGGTTAATGTAGAGAATAAAAAAATATTTGTTGGTGGCACTCACCTGGACTCAAAAAGTGAAACATCTAGATTAATGCAGTATGACATCATCAAAAATGAAATTTTAACTCCATACATGAGTGATAGTATTCCTTTTTATTTGGCTGGAGATTTTAACACTTCCAAAGAACATGAGGATTATGAAAAAATGATAGATACTTTTAACTTATCTTGTTTTGCTCTTGATGATGACAGACCCTACACATATGATGAATATAATACATGGAATGCATCGGGATATAAATCATGGATAGATTTTATCTTTTATAACAATTGTTCAAGTCACCAACCCTTCAAACAATACATATTAAGACCTACTATGTCTTATAAAGGAAGTAAAATGGATCTTGCCGATCATTATCAAATAGTATTAGAAACTGTTATTTACTAAGCGCATCCAGTCGCTTCAATAATGGTGGGTGAGAATAATGCATAAAAACATACCAAGGGTGAGGATAAAGATTAGATAAACTGTCTACTGACAATTTTTTCAAGGCCAATTGTAATGCCTCTCCGTCATAAGTAGTTTTGGCATATTCATCAGCTTCGTATTCATTTTTACGACTTAACACGTTCATAAAAAGGCCAATTAAAGTAGCAACTGGACTGTATAGAATGCTAAAAGCTAGTAATCCCAAATGAAATACTACACCGCTACCTCCAAGTGCTTCTGAAACCATTGGGTTTTTAATACACATCTCCAATAAAAAACACATTAAACCCAATTGAAGAATAGTTAGCAACATAGAATTGAATATGTGTTTCTTTTTATAATGACCAACCTCATGAGCTAATACGGCCACTAACTCTGGTTCTGTGTGCTTCTCAATTAAAGTGTCATAAAGCGCAATGGTTTTTCTTGGTCCTAAACCACTGAAAAAAGCATTTGCTTTTGTTGATCTTTTGGATCCATCAATGATGTAAATATTCTTTAATGAATACCCCACTTTTTTACTGTAATTTTCTATTTTTTCTCTTAATGAGCCCTCCTCAAGTGGGGTTAGTTTGTTAAAAATAGGGACGATTACATCTGCATAAAACATATTAATAAGCATCATTAATCCTCCAAGTCCAATCCATAGCCAAATCCAAAAACCATCACTTAATTTTGTTGTAATAAATAATACTCCTGTTAATACCCCTCCACCTAAAATAAGAGTAAGTAAGTACCCTTTTACTTTATCCAATATATAGGTCTTTAATGTTGTTTTATTGAAGCCATATTTTTCTTCAATAACAAAAATGGTATAACAGCTAAAGGGTATACTGATTAAATCGCTTAACACAAAAAACACAAGGAAAAAAGTGCCAGTGTGTAAAAGATGATAGGAAAATAAAGATGAATCTGCTTCCGGTAAATAAAATACAATAGCATCACTAACCCAGCCAAATCCATAAAAATACAAAAGCAAAGAAGTCGTTAAAAAACTTAGTGTACTTGAAATTAATCCTACTTTACCTTTTTCCTTGGCATAATTTCTTGCTTTTTCATAAGCTTCTTTAGAATAGAATTCCTTCATGTTTTCTGGAATATCTTCTTTCCAGTTTTTATCATTTATATAGTTTAAAATGGTTGAAAATAGGTAATTGAACACCATTAAACCCAGCATGATAATTAGTAAAACCTCAGCATTCATTTTCATTAAAAATTAAATTTTTACAATGATACTATTTCTTGAAGATTAAGTTCATTTTAAACATTAGTTAATAAATAAATTGACATGAAAAATTGACTTTGATTTTTGTTTTTTTTACATTTATTAGCAATGTAGATGCATATGAAGTCTTTTTTGACCATCATATTAATATTCTTTTTTAGCTATTTTCAAGCTCAAGAATCAAATAATGCCATTGGTTTTTACACCAGTGGTTTAGAACATTACAATAAGCAAAATTATACAGAGGCCATAGATGAATACACAAAGGCTATTGAAATAAATCCTGATTTTGCAGAAGCATTTTTCCAAAGAGGTTGTGCTAAACACAATGCTGAAGACTACAAAGGGGCTATTGAAGATTTCAATACCAGTATCAATTTACAGCCCAAAAATGAACTTTTCTATAAGCAACGAGCATCAACTAAAACCATGTTGAAAGATTACAATGGTGCCATATCAGATTGTGATGAAGCAATATCTATTAAATATGACTACGACAAAGCCTATGCGCTAAGGGGAATTCTAAAAATAGAAATGGGAGAAATTAGCGGATGTAAAGATTTAGAAAAGGCGGGTGAGTATGGATATCACAATGCACCAATATTTTTAAAAAAATATTGTATGAAGTAAGTCTTCTAAAGACTAAATGAAGTAAGCGTTTTAAATGCTTCTATCCTTGAATTAATTTCTTCTTCCTTCACCTCAACTAGTCTATCAATACCAAATTTTTCAACGGTAAAAGATGCCATTGCAGAGCCAACAATAATGGCTGATTTCATATTTTCCCAATTTATCTCTTTACATTTTGATAAATAACCTACAAAGCCACCTGCAAATGTATCACCAGCACCTGTAGGGTCAAAAACTTCTTCTAATGGTAATGCAGGAGCAAAAAACACATTGTCTTCATGAAATAATAATGCGCCATGTTCTCCTTTTTTAATGATAAGATATTTTGGCCCCATTTCTAAAATAAGCTTTGCCGCTTTTCTTAAAGAATACTCACCTGACAAAAGTCTAGCTTCTTCATCATTAATAGTAAGTACATCAATTTCTTTAATGACCTTTTTTAAATCTTCTAAAGCTGTTTCCATCCAAAAGTTCATCGTATCTAAAACAATCAACTTTGGTCTATTTCTCATTTGCTTTAATACATTGTATTGAACTGCGGGTAGTAAGTTACCCAACATAAGGATGTCACAGTCTTGATAAGAATCAGGAACTTTAGGATCAAATGTTTCTAATACATTCAGCTGCGTGTCTAAAGTGTCTCTGGTATTCATATCAGTATGATATTTACCTGACCAAAAAAATGTTTTTTCACCCTTTTTAATTTGAAGCCCTTCAGTACTAATTCCACGTTGGTTAAATAAATCAATGGTTTCCTGTGGAAAATCTTCTCCAACAACAGAAATTAATCTTGGATTTGAATTAAAATAAGATGCAGAAAGTGAAATATAGGTGCAAGCGCCTCCTATAATTTTATCTGTTTTTCCAAAGGGGGTTTCAATGGCGTCAAAGGCGACTGTTCCAACACTAACTAAGTTCATTTTTAAAATTTTGCAGCAAATATAACATTAGCATTTAACTTAAATTGTTTGGCATAATAATTTAGATGAAACAAAATTTTTAAGGAGTATTGCATAAATTCAAACTTTGGTGTAATATTGCAAACCAAATTTGCTTCTTTAGCTCAGTTGGTTAGAGCATCTGACTGTTAATCAGAGGGTCCTTGGTTCGAGCCCAAGAAGAAGCGCTTAAAGCCTCCACAAATAATGGGGGCTTTTTTTGTTAATTACATTTCATAAGAAATGTTAAAAAAAAAGGGCAATTAACTTATGGTAAATGAGTTGTAATTGATTGTCTATAATTTGACAAAAAATCAATCATGAAAAATTATATTTTATATCTATTTTTATTAACAGTACCGTCTATTTTTAATGCACAACTTGGAGCTCCGTGCGATAATTTAAATCTATATATAAATTCCACTATAAATAATGGATTTCAAGTTAGTAGCAACGTAGACAGCATGTTTAATACAGGGCAAATATCCCCGAACACAAATGTCCATTTTCGTTGGAGAGCTTACGACATCTATTCCAATCCTAACTTTTTTGACACTTCATCAACATGTAATAACTGTATATGGCATAGTAACCAACCCATAGACACTTACAGTCCAAATATGATTGTTGACACTATTCTTTTAGTTAATCTAACTTTTTTTGAAATACCTAATAATCTCGACTGGTATTGTATAAATCCATATCATGTCATCTATGATTTAAATGGAAATTTTAGTACTATCATGTTAAATAATCAAGCAACATCTATTGACGGGACTACTCAAAACACCAACAAAAAACTAATTGAAGTGTATAATATTCAAGGGCAAAAAGTGAATTTCACTGATGTTCACAATGAAATTTTGTTTTTCAAATATGATGATGGTTCATTAGAAAAAAAGTATATCCCCTAACTAATTTGAATTAGAAAGTAGTTACTTAAGTTTAACTAAAACTCAATTTTATAGCTTAGGTTGGGGAAAAAACTAGAACTCGGTATAGTCACTTCTTTATCTAGTACCGAGTCATATTCTCTATAAATAGCGTTACCATTTGAGAACAAGTTTTTGATTTGTAAAGACCAAATACCTGTTCTTACTTTTTTATTGATTTTATAGGTTAATGTAACATCCAGGAATAATAAATTTTTTTCCCTTAGGGAGAATGCTAATGGCTCATTTAAAATAGTTTCTTCCATCATCATTGATGAGGCTAAATCTATTGGTGTATAAGGCCTTCCACCTACATAGGCTAGATTGGTATTCCAAGCTATAAAATTTCTTTTGCCCTTCTTTTCTCCAATTATATACTCCTTGCCAGCAAGAAATTTAATGTTGAATCGTTGGTCAAATTCTGTACTCCTCCAATCTCCGTTTCCATCCCTATATTGAGATTGATATAGACTAGCATTAATCATGTAATACAACCCCTTACTTGCATATCTCTCTAAACTTAAATCTATTCCATAATTTAACCCTTCTCCTATATTTGAAAGTTCTCTAACTTCTTCTAATTCAGATATATTTAGCACACTATAAGTGCCGTTTAACTCACCTGGAACATCGTAAAGATACTGGTAATAGGCCTCTATGTTAAAATGATGATTTTTGTAAAGGGTAGATTTAAATCCTGCAATGGCATGGTAAGCCTTAGCAAAGTCAAGGTTCCTATTAGGTGTTTCTAAATTTTTATTTTGGTACATATATGTAGCAAAATGTTCTACCTGACTATGTTTTCCAAGAGCGATTGAAAACACACCATCTCTTACTTCTTTTGTAAGACCAATTCTTGGTTCTATAGAAATTCCATTATTTACATCATAAGATAGAAGAGCCACTCCCCCATTTAATTTTATATCATCTGTAATAAAGTATTGAAATTGTGTAAATGCTTTGTTAGTTAAAGAAGTGCCTAATCCAAATACAGTAGTATCAAGTTGCTCAAAATCAAAATTATATTTTAGCACTTCCCAATCATGATATGCCCATTCAGTGCTTATACCTGATTTTAATCTAAGCCTACCTGAAAATCGGTGTTTTATACTAAATGCTGCACTAATTGGGGAACTTGTATATTCATTTTTGTTTCTAATTATTTCTGAATAATCTGATTGTAGAAAATTTCTATTATCAGCTTGTCTATATGAAGATCCTAAAAGGGATATCTTCCAATTTGTTTTTTGATTTAAGAGATGCTTATAAGAAAGGCCTATTGTTGCCATATCCCCTCGAAGAAATAAGTTATACCGATCAATATCTCCTTCCCAAACAGTACTATCTGGTACTGCAATTCTTTTTCTATCACTAGTCCCTGCTAAACCAAAAACTTTAAAGCTTCCGTTTTTCTTAGGGAAATCTAAAACAAAAGATAAGTCTTGATAAGTTGGTTGAGTGGGATAGCCAATTAATCTAGCCAAACCAACAAC
>CAJWIX010000086.1 GCA_913042175.1 uncultured Flavobacteriales bacterium | reverse complement strand
ATCTCTTTTTTTAATCAGTTCTGAAACATTAACAACATTAAATTTCTTTAATAAGAAATTTAATTTGTTAAGTAAGCCCTCTAACTCATTTTGCCTGTTTAAATCAGGGGCTTTAACCGGAAATTGCAATTTGATTTCTTGAATTAAATCATCTAATTCTATGTAAATACTATTAAGTCTGTCAGAATAAGGAGAAATGTTGGAAAATGATTCAGAAAAATCTGCGAGTTTAATATTGGCTTTATGCAATAATTGAATTAATCCATTATCCCCAGAAAAAATTTCAGTGATTTCTTGAATATTGTTGTTGATTTTTTCTTGATTGGCAATGATTTCATACTCATTATTTAATGATTCTTCATCCAATGATGATAGGTCTGCATCATTAAGTTCATCTAATTGATATTGAAAAAAATCACGTTGCTCATTTAACAGAGAAGATTGCTTGAGTAAGTCTTCGTAGCGTTTTTGAAATTTCAAGAACTCATTAAAGGCCTTATGATAATCATTAAGTAACTGTTGATCTTCTATAAAGCTATTTAGAAAGGCGTATTTAAATTGATTTGAGGAAATATCTGATATGAGATGTTGTCCATTTAATTGTATCAATTCTTGTGAAAGGAGTTTTAGCACATCTGTCTTAACTGGTGTATCATTCACAAATGACCTTGATTTACCATTTGGATAAATTTCTTTTCTTATAATCAATTCATCATCTTCATCTAGATCTAGTTGCTTAAGAAGGTTATTTATTACAGGACTTGATTTAAAGACACCCTCAATAATTGATTTTTTTTCTTCATTTAAATTTGGAGCTTGATTTCGCTTCCCCATTAAAAGTTGAATAGCAGAAATAATAAGAGATTTTCCTGAACCAGTTTGACCAGTAATAATATTCAAACTAGATGAAAAATCTATCTGTAAATCTCTTATTAATGTAAAATTCTTAACGGATAGTTTAAGCAGCATATTTACTTGACCAACTGAATTTCAACCCTTCTATTTGCTGCCCTTCCTGTTGGATTATCAGATCCATCCGCAGCAAGATTCTCCGCAACTGGTTGATCTGAGCCCATACCAAATGCATGAATTCTTTTAAAATCAATTCCTCTATTGTATAGGTAGGTTTTTACTGCTTCTGCTCTCAAAACAGAAAGTAACTTATTATATCTTGCCGAACCAGTATTATCTGTATGTCCAACTGAATTAACATGCCAACCCGGATTTGCTTTTAGTTCTTCAATTAATTTATCAAGAACATCCTTTGATGCATCAGATAGCTCAGCACTTTCCAACTTGAAATATATATTTTCATGGAATAATATGTGTTTATCTTTTTGTTTTTCTGCAACCACCTCGTGCTTTGGTTTTTTGACTTCTTGGACTACCTCCTCTTCAAAACCAGTTTCAACTTCATCATGGGACGGGTTAAATTTATGAACGTCACTAATATCAATGTTTGTAGGGTCATCTAACTCAGCAAGAGCAAGTATATCACCATCAACTACAACACCTTTTGAAATTGTTAATCCTTCACTTGTAACTCTTACAACCTTAGTATATTCAATAACACCTTCTACATCTAAAGGAACGTCAAGCGTGTCTACAGCTGAAAAGTTATTTAATTCATAAAGTATTTCATATTGATGTCCTGGCCTAAGAATAAAAAGGAAGTTTCCAGTTAATTGATTTGGTCTGTATACTCCGTATTTTTCTTCATTTTCATCGTATACTGAAATAATTAAATCTTTAACTACATTATCTATGGAATCTTTAACTATTCCCTTATAGGCAGCTAAATCCTTTTCTTCTTCATTAATTAAATTAATTCTAAAAATATCATAGCCACCAGTACCTTCATCTCTAAATGAAGAAAAGTAAGCTCTTTTACCATTAACTGTTGGGGTAAAGAATAAATCATCATCTACTGTATTTACTGGATAACCCATGTTTTCAGGAGATGTCCAAGTATAGTCGTCTTGTAAAGTAGATTTAAAAATGTCAAAACCACCCATAACCTTGTGTCCCTTTGAAGAGAAATATAGTGTTCTTCCATCAGGGTGAAGGTAAGGGGATTCTTCATCATATTCTGTATTTATTGGTTCACCTAAATTTTGAGGATCAGCCCACTCACCATTTGGAAGTCTTTTCATCATCCAAATATCTCTTCCACCATAACCACCTTCTCTATCACTAACAAAAAATAGAATATTACCATATATATCAAGACTGGCATATGTTTCCCAAAATTTAGAGTTTACTTTTTCATCTAAAAACTCAGGGTTATTCCAATGATTTCCGTCTAGAGTTGATTCATAAATTCCTCGACCTTGGAAACCAATTTTAGGATCATTGTTGACCATACTTATAAACATTTTCTGACCGTCAGGTGATAAGTATAAACATGATGAACTTTCTGTGGTATTGATCAAATCATTAACAACTTCTGGCTCCATCCAAACACCCATCTTTTTTCTTGACATGTAAATATCTTCGTAATATTCACCTTGATCATCCAAAATATCACTACTTCCCCCAGGTCTTTTTGAAGTAAAATACATGATATTTTCTTCAGCATTTAATTTGGGTCTGTACTCAGCATATTTAGTATTAATATGCTTCATTGGTACAATATCAACTTCTACCGGATCATCAAAAAGAGTTTTGGCATATTTTGCTTGTCTAATTCTTCTGTTATTTGCTCTTTTATCATCCCAATTATTTTCAGCCAAAAAATTACTGTAAAACTCGAATTTATCAATAGCTTTTTCGAATTCATAGTTATGATGATATGACCTACCTAATAATTCTATAGTGGCTAAAGGAGCCTTTTTTTCTCTAAAGTTACCTACCCTATATCCTATAGTTAACCCTTCCATAGCTTTTTCATAATATGGAATAGCCTCTTTTTCTCTGTGAATTATATTCATTAAACAATTTCCAATAGAAAAATTAGTATTGGCATTGTTTGGCCTTAAATCATGCATTTTCATCAAAAGTGGTAATGCATTTTCATAGTCATTTACTTCAAGATATTTAAATGATTCTTTATATAATTTCTTAAAAGATTGAGCAATAAAATGATTGCCTAAAATCAATAACGTTGCTACAAATAATAATCTAACTCTCATTAAAAGTATTTTTTAAGTTTTTCCCTCAAATTGTTAGGACAATTTACAGGTTTTTTTAGTTTTTTGTCCAGAAAAACTAAAGATGTTTCTCCAAAATTAATTTTTTCTTTCTTTTCATTGTACGTTTCATATGTAAAAAAGATTCTAATTGTGGGTTCTTTCACAACATTTGTCAAAATGGTCAATTCCTCATCATAATAAGCTGGTTGTAAATACTTAATGCTAAAATCAACAACTGGTAACCATATTCCATTTTCCTCCATAGTCTTGTAAGTAACGCCTAAACTTCTTAGCGCCTCCACTCTAGCTACCTCAAAATATTGGGCATAATTTCCATAATAGCAATATCCCATTTGATCAGTTTCTGCATACCTTACACGTATCTTTGTTTCTGATTTAAACATATTCTTATTTTTGTTACTATGAAGGTATTAAAAAATCCAAGCATTATACTAATTGTATTATTCATTTATCTTTCTTCATGTGAAACGTATAAAATAGATTCATTTCAATCTGAAAACATACAATTAGGAGACCATGTTTCTATGGTGGATTTTGGAGAAATAAACTTACCACAATACAAAGATACGCTTGACAAAGAAATGGATGAAGTACTAAATCATGCAGTAACAAATATGCAGGTTGGTTGTCCTGAAGGTTTATTGGGTAATTTCATATGTGATTTATCTATGTTTATGGCAAATAAGTATTATGCCACAAAAATTAAACCTGATTTCTGTGTGCTAAATAATGGAGGTTTTAGGACATCTTTAAATAAAGGTCCAATAACAAAAGGTAAGATATTTGAAATTATGCCATTCGATAATTATTTGGTAGTAGTTACATTAAATGGTAATCAGTTGGATGAACTTTTAAACTATATTAAAAAGAAATCACAAATGGGAGCATCAAGAAAGTCCGGAGTGCCAGTAAGTGGAATTAGAATAAGAATTACGGACAATAAAATAGATAAATGCTCTATACAAAATGTAAAATATAATCCAAATAAAAACTATCATGTTCTAACTACAGATTATTTAGCCAATGGTGGAGATGACATGACATTTTTCAAGGAGGCATCTAATTATATAAACACAGAAGTGCTTTTAAGAGATGCTATTATTGATTACATTAGGGAAATAAATAAAATAGGTACTAAAGTAGAAGCAAAATTTGATGGGAGAATTGAAATCAATCAATAGAAGAACCTTTGTTAAAAGATCTGCCTTAGGCGCTCTATCCATTCCTTTAATTTCAACAAATCCCCTACTTTCATTTCCTCCTGAATCAATAAAACTAACCATTCTTCACACCAATGACATGCATAGTCATATTGATCCTTTTTCAGCCAATGACAGTAAATATCCTGGAATGGGCGGCATGAGAAAAATGGCGTCAATTGTTGAAAAAATTAGAAGTGAAGAGTCACATGTACTGCTTCTTGATGCTGGTGATATTTTTCAAGGGACACCATACTTTAATAAATACAAAGGAGAAGTTGAATTAAAAATAATGAGTGAAATGGGCTACACAGCATCTACTATGGGTAACCATGATTTTGACAATGGAATTAATGGTTTTAATGATGTATTGCCTCACGCAAACTTTCCCTTTTTATGTTCAAACTATGATTTCTCTAATACTGTATTAGATGGAAAAACAAAGAAATTTATCATTAAAAATATTGGAGAATTAAAGATTGGCCTTTTTGGAATTGGCATTAAATTAAATGGCTTAGTAGAAAAAAGACTGTATAAAGAAACACAATATCACGAGCCCATTGAAATCGCTAACCACTATGCTAAAATTCTAAAAGATGAACATAATTGTGACATAGTCATTTGCTTAAGTCATTTAGGATATGATTATCAAACAAATAAAATTTCAGATACTAAACTTGCAAAATCAACAAAAGGAATTGATATTATTATAGGTGGACATACACACACTTTTTTGGATAAAGCAACTGAATTAGAAAATTCTAACGGTGAAAAGGTCTTAGTTAATCAAGCTGGTTGGGGTGCACTATCTTTAGGCAGGATTGATGTTAATTTTACCAATCAATCAAATTCTAAAAAAGAATTAACGCTGCAAAGCATTTCAAAAAAAAATTATGCCAAAATTTAATTTTCAAGACAAGTATTTTTTTTTAAAAAAACAATAGGTAAATCGTTTTTTTTTTAACTTTTTTATTAAAATATTTGTCTCGTTATCCAACCTATTTATTAACTTGTTCAAATAATAAGGATAACCGCCTTTTTTATTTAAATTTTAAACTTTTTTAAATGCGTAAATCTTTTGAGGTAATTTGGAACAACTGTTTGACTGTAATTAAAGACAATGTTTCCATACAAGCTTTCAAAACATGGTTTGAACCCATTAAGCCCATTAAACTCAAAGCCAACGTACTTACTATCCAAGTTCCTTCTCAGTTTTTTTATGAGTGGTTAGAGGAACATTATATCGATTTACTTAAGAAAACAATCCGTAAAGAGATTGGTCCTGATGCAAAATTGGAGTATAGTATTGTAATGGAAAATAACTCTGGCAATAAAAATCCATATACAATTAAAATCCCTACTACTGAGAAAAAGGCTATAAGAAACCCACAAGTTACAATGCCTTTAGACATTGGCAATAATGCCATTAGAAATCCATTTGTCATACCTGGGTTACGAAAAGTAAATGTTGACTCTAACCTCAATCCAAACTATTCTTTTGAAAATTTTGTTGAAGGTGATTGCAACAGACTAGCCAGATCTGCTGGATTTGCTGTAGCTGAGAAACCAGGTGGAACCGCATTCAATCCACTTTTAATATATGGTGGCGTAGGACTTGGGAAAACTCATTTGGCACATGCTATTGGAATTGCAATTAAAAACCAATTTCCAAACAAAACTGTACTATACGTTTCGTCAGAAAAATTCACACATCAATTTATTGATTCTGTTAAAAACAATTCTACGAATGACTTTATACATTTCTATCAAATGATAGATGTACTTATTATTGATGATGTACAATTTTTCTCCGGAAAAGAAAAAACTCAAGATGTTTTCTTCCACATATTTAACCATTTACATCAAACTGGAAAGCAATTGGTACTAACATCTGATAAAGCACCTGTAGAAATGCAAGGTATGGAACAAAGACTCTTGTCAAGATTTAAGTGGGGATTATCTGCAGACCTTCAAATGGCTGACCTAGAAACTAGAATTGCTATTCTTCACAAGAAAATGTATGCAGACGGGATTGAACTTCCATCAGAAGTTGTTGAATATTTAGCTTACAGTATCTCCAATAATATTAGAGAACTAGAAGGTGCATTAATTTCTTTAATTGCTCAATCTTCCCTAAACAAGAAGTCAATCACACTTGATTTAGCAAAACAAATGATTGACAAGTTTGTCAAGAATACAGCTAGAGAAGTATCTATTGAATATATTCAAAAAGTGGTATGTGATTATTTTGATTTACCAATTGAGTTAATGAAATCAAAAACTAGAAAAAGAGAGGTTGTTCAAGCTAGACAAATCGCTATGTATTTTTCTAAAAAAATGACAAAATCATCATTAGCTAATATTGGTATGCACTGTGGAGGCAAAGATCATGCTACTGTACTCCATGCATGCAGAACTGTAAACAATTTAGCAGAAACCGACAAGCACTTTAGAACATACCTTGTTGACTTAGAAAAGAAACTAAGTGTTCAATAAATAATTTATCATGCCTAAAATACTAATGGTTTGTTTGGGAAACATTTGTAGATCTCCCTTAGCTCATGGTATATTACAACATAAAGCATATGCAGAAAACATAGCTATTGAAGTTGATTCAGCAGGAACTGGAAGTTGGCATATTGGTTCTGCTCCTGACATAAGAAGTATTGAAGTTGCAGATAAACATGGTATAGATATTCGCCACCAAAAAGCAAGACAATTTACAACTCATGATTTTAATAAATTTGATCATATATATGTTATGGATAAGTCAAATTTTTCTGATGTTGTAAGACTTGCATCTACGCAAAATGATGTTGATAAAGTCGAATTAATTTTACAACACCTTAATAGTGAAAATCCACCCTCTGTACCAGACCCATACTATGGCGGTAATGATGGATTTGAAAATGTTTATCAACTTCTTGATGCAGCATGTCAAAAGGTAATAGATAAAATCAAACAAAATTTGTGAGTAAAGGAGAAATCTATTTAATTCCGCTACCCATTCATAATCTTGAAGAGTTCAACATCTCCTCAATACCAATAGTAAATATTCAATATATAAATACTATAAATGTTTTTGCAGTTGAAAACATCAGAACTTCGAGAAGATTTTTAAAAAAAATTAATCCTTCTATAGTTATAGATGACCTCCACTTTTTTGAGATCAACAAAAGATCTACCACTCAAGATTACAATCAAATTATTTCAAAAATTATTGAAGGCAACAATGTGGGAGTAATGAGCGAAGCTGGATGTCCTGGGATTGCAGATCCTGGTCAAGCTTTATGCGAAATAGCTCATCAAAACAACATAAAGGTCATTCCCTTAATTGGCCCATCATCTATTACTATGGCTTTAATGGCAAGTGGTCTTAATGGTCAACAATTTTCTTTTCATGGCTATTTACCCATAAAGGATAACGAGCTTAATAATAAACTCAATAAAATAATTAAACTACCAGGAGCTCATATCTTCATTGAGACACCATATAGAAATGAAAAATTATTACAACACTTAATTAAAAAATTACACCCTGAAAAAAAATTATGTATCGCTACTGATATCAATGGAAAAAATGAAAAAATAATCACTAGGAAAATAGCTGATATGAAAGATATTCAAATAAACTTAAAAAAACAGCCAACAATTTTTATATTTGAATAATCAATTAAAAAAAGATGCTGAACGATTTTATTCATAAAGGTGATGTAAAAAGCCCAAATATCATACTAAATACTTCAGGCACTCTTGAATTTCAAGGTAGATCGCTGCCTGAAAATGCAAAAGAAATTTACAATCCTGTTTTTGAATGGATGAACACCTACAAAAGTGAACCTGCAAAAAGCACAGACATCAACTTCAAACTAGAGTACTTTAACACTACATCTTCTAAAATGATTTTTGAAGTTTTAAAAATTGCTGAATCCATGATTAAGGATGGTCATCAAGTTAATCTCAACTGGTACTATGAAGAGGATGATCCAGATTTAAAGGATGAAGGAGTTTTAATTACGTCAAACTTAGATGTTGAATTGAATTTTGTTGAGATTGAAGAATTCAACTTTGATCATTTTTGAATTATTTTCAAGCATACTTTTAGTGGTGTGTATGGAGCAATCATATTAACCAACGAACCCCTTTTTCCAAATGCCATTTTTGAAGGCATTATGGCCACAATTGAATCACCAATACTATAATGGTCTACTAAAATCTTAAACCCATCTAATAACTGATCATTGAGTGATTTATCATAATATTCATTTAAATTACCTTTAGTTTTATATATCTCTCTATCATTTAAATCTGTGATTAAATAATTTATGGCGATAAAATCATTTACAGAATCTGGTTTTTCAGTTAGGTCATAATGACTCTGGGCAACTTTAATTGAAAACAAATCATCATAATTAAAAATGTCTAAATATTTATTACTCCATTCATTTCTTTTTTCACTAATCATCATTGCTTCCTTCTTTTTGGCACGATTAATTAATTGCTGTTGAAAGTTATACTGATCAAAATCATTATTGAACGATATAAATTTTAGAAATACATCTAAAGAATCGGTTTCATTGACAGATTTAAACTTTATTGTAGAATTGTTATGAAAAATTCCTTTAATAAACATCTCAGATGGTATAGAAAATAACACGCTATCCCCTTCACATAATTCTTCAAAAAGCTCTCCCATACCAAACGCCAACAATGAGTCATAATAAAAAGAAGAAACTGACTCTAAACTCTGATACTTAGAAGAAAAAACCAATTTTCCATTTTTTGTTTTAGCTGAAATATTAAAGTTGGCATATCGCTTATCCTGATTTTTATCACATGTTGAAACTTCAAAAAATTTCACTCTAACTCCATTATCCAAAACAATTGAATCTTTGTAATGATTTGTTTGACAACCCATTATTATCAAAAATGATAAGAGAAATTTAACCCTTGACATCAATAAGTTTTATGAAATACAACACAGGAGAAAGAGGAGGTATTTTTTGATTATCTCCTGCTATGCCATGAGCCAAGTAATGAGGTAAAACAACCAAAGCACTGTCACCAACATTGAGATAAGTAATCATTTCATGTAGTCCTGACTCTACTAAAGATTGTTCTACTTTAAATTTGGCTAACCCATTAGAATCAGAATGATAACAACTTGTTTGTAAAGGATCCATCAACCTAATATCATAAGACAATGTAACTTCATCTCCTACATTTGGACTTATTTTGGAATCAGATTTAACAATTTCCATGTAAGATAATCCAGAAGATGTTTTGTTCATTTTCCAACCTTGGCGTTCACAATACTTTTCTATTTGAAAATGTTCATCCTGTATCCAATATTTATTAAGATTAATGGATGTTTCTTTATCTAGTTTTTGAGGCTTGTGATCTATGAAGGGGTTAGAGTCAGCTTGTCTACAAGAAATAAAAAAGATGAAAATAAATATTATGAAGATTAATCTTGACAATAATTTTTAAAGTTTAGAATTAAATCACTTGTTATCTTATCAATATTTTTCAGTGAGGAAGAACCTCCAGCAGCATTTTCATGTCCACCACCATTATAAAAGTTCTTAGCAAAATCATTTACTTTAATTTTACCTTTTGACCTAAAAGAAAATTTAAAAATTGATTCATCCTCTCTTATAAAAACAGCTACTTCTACCCCATTAATGGAAAGAGCATAATTTACAAAGCCTTCAGTATCTCCCTTTTGAAAATCAAACTTATCCAATTCATCTTTGGTAAGTAATAAATAGGCTAATGATAATTTCGAATCAATTTTAATTTTTTGCAATGCATAACCTAAAAGGCGAAGTCGTGAAATGCTATTTTGATCATTTATGCTTTGTTGAACTTTAGCATGATCAAATCCAGTTAACATAAGCTT
>CAJWIX010000085.1 GCA_913042175.1 uncultured Flavobacteriales bacterium | reverse complement strand
ACAGAACGTCCAGAATAATCATTTCCTGCTTCCCCATCAATGTCTTGACCTTGTTGTGTCCAAGAGGTCCCGTTCCAAGCATAAATTCTTACATGTCCTGCGTTAGATCCATTACCATCATTGAATGGTGCCCCAATAGCTACTCTATCTCCTGCAGCATTCATGGAAACAGAATTTCCAGATTCATCACCAAAGGCTTCCCCATCTATATCTTGGCCTTGTTGTATCCAAGAGGTCCCGTTCCAGGTATAAATTCTTACATGTCCTGCGTTATATCCATTACCATTATTGTATTGTGCTCCAATAGCAACTCGATCACCAGCAGCATTTATGGAAACAGAATGTCCAGAATAATCATAAGCTGCTTCTCCATCAATGTCTTGTCCTATTTGTATAATTTGAGCATTTACCGTAAACCCAAATAGAAAGGCGAAGACAACACTTAAATGAAGAAAAATAGCGCGGTAGTAAGGTAATTTCATGGGGGTAGTTTTTTAGAAAGAATAAATATTCTACACCTTAAGGTATTAATTTTTATTAATCCATCAAAGTTATCAGCACTAAATCAATTTTTTTGAAGTGACTTTACTTTAAAGAATAGTGCTACAATTGTGTTTTAAATTCAACAATGTCATTTGCACTAAATTTTGAGTCAGGAAAATCAATGTCATTGTATTTTGACAACACTTCAATTATGGTGTTAGCAACAGCTATTCTGGCACAATGTTTATTATCTGCCGGTATTATATACCATGGCACATTTGAAGTAGATGTTTTTTGAATGGCATTTTCGTAAGCTATTTGATAGTCATTCCACCTTTTTCTTTCTTCTATATCACCAGCTTCAAATTTCCAATTTTTTTCTGGTAAATTTAATCTTCGAAGTAATCTGTTTTTTTGCTCTTCTTTGGATAGGTGTAAAAAGAATTTAAGGACAATAGTTCCATTACACACTAAGTGTTCCTCGAAGTTGACTATAGATTTATATCTGTTGTTCCAAAACTCTTGTGTGGCATCTTCAGGTTGATTTAAATCAGGGAGTCTCTCTAAAAGTAGATATGTTGGATGTACTTTTGTAATTAAAACATTTTCGTAATGCGTTCTATTAAATATGCCAAAACATCCTTTTTCTGGTAATGCACGGTAATGGCGCCATAAAAAATCGTGTTCATGTTCTTTTTTAGATGGTTTTTTGAAACTAGTTACCCTTATACCGGACACATTTACATTTTTAAATACTTCTCTAATTAAACTATCCTTACCAGCAGTATCCATGCCTTGTAAACAAATTAATACAGCATATTTATTATGAGCATATAGCTTCTCCTGTATTAAGGCAATTTGTTTTCTTAATTGCTTAAGTATATCCTTTAACTCTTTTTTATCAAGGTTGGTATTATAGGATGTGGGTGTTTTGGACAGAGATACTGGCTGGTCTACTTTTATTGAATAAAAAGACATAAACTGAAAAATTTTTACTCAATAAAGTTACTGTTTTTGATGTTTACATCACATCTTGACCAATATCCTTACGGTAGTAAGAGCCCTCAAAGTGAATTTTATCCAAATTTTCGTAGCTTGTTTTTAGGGCTGTTTCTAGATTTTTACCATAAGAAGTTACGGCTATTACTCGACCTCCATTGCTTACTACTTTATTGTTTTTAATGGTAGTTCCCGCATGAAAAACCATGGATTTTTCATCTGTATTAGCCATGGATATTTCCTTCCCTTTTTCATAAGATTCAGGATAGCCACCAGCTACCATCATGACAGTGCTGGCTGTTCTAAGGTCTATTTCCACATCTCTTTCAGAAAGCGTATCGGTAGCAATACCATCAAATAGCTCTAATATGTCTGACTTTAACCGTGGTAAGACAACCTCTGTTTCTGGGTCGCCTAATCTACAGTTGTATTCTATAACATAAGGGTCGCCTTTTACAGCAATAAGTCCAAAGAAGATAAATCCAGAATAAGCAATGCCATCTTTTTTTAGTCCCTTTACCGTAGGAATGATAATTTGATTTTCTACCTTATCCATGAACTCTCTGTTGGCAAAAGGCACAGGAGAAATTGCGCCCATTCCACCCGTGTTGAGTCCCGTATCTTGTTCCCCAATTCGTTTGTAATCTTTGGCTTCAGGCAATATTTTGTAGTTGGTTCCATCGGTAATGATGAAAACACTTAATTCTACACCAGCTAAAAATTCTTCTATGACAACGGTGTTGCTGGCCGATCCAAATTGTCCTTTGAGCATTTTTGTAAGCGCTTTCTTTGCTTTACTTAGCTCATTTTCTATAATAACTCCTTTACCTGCAGCAAGACCATCAGCTTTTAGCACATATGGCGCTTTTTGATTTTCTAAAAATGCCAAGGCTTCTTGTAGTTGATGTTTATTGAAAGATCCAGATTTAGCTGTTGGAATGCGGTGTCTTTTCATGAAAGATTTTGCAAAATCTTTACTGCCCTCTATTTGAGCACCTTCTTTGGTTGGTCCAATTACGGTAATGTTAGATAATCGAGGTTGACTGCTAAAATAATCATGAATACCATCTACTAAAGGTTGTTCAGGGCCAACTACCAATAAGTCTACATCGTGTTGAATGGTGAAATCGCCAATTGCTTTAAAATCGCTTAAATCTAGAGCAATGTTTTCAGCTATTTCTGCCGTTCCTGCATTACCTGGAGCAACATATAACTTTTCTAGCTGAGAACTTTGTGCCATTTTCCATGCCAATGCATGTTCACGCCCCCCCGATCCTAACAATAGTATTTTCATGAATGAATTTTTCACAAAAGAAAAAAAATATATGGCATCAAACTCAAATAATTTTCAACACCACAATATTTATTTTAAACAATGTATATTTACATATCCAATATTTAAGATTGGAATGAATATTGTTAATAATTTTTTAAACGCAATAATTATGAAAAAGCAAATCGTCCTATCTCTTTTATTTTCTATGTTTTTAGTAGCTGGTTTTGCTAAAGACAAAAAGATCACTTTTCACGTAAATGGAAAATGCGGTATGTGTGAAGAACGTATTGAAAATGCATTGGATATAAAAGGAGTCAAATTTGCTGATTGGTCAGTAGAGACCAAAATGTGTACAGTTAAATTTAACCCCGAAGTAATTTCAGAAAAAGAAATACATCAAATTATAGCTAAAGTTGGTCACGACACAGCTCAGTGCAAGGCCACAGATAAAGATTACAATAGCTTACACCACTGTTGTCATTACAAGAGAGAATAATTAAATAATGCGATATTTTTTAAGTTTTCTACTATTATTTTCTATTTCCTTTTTTGTAGAGGCTCAAGAACATGAAGAACATGTTTCTGGTCATGTATTTGAATTGTTGGATAATGATTCTTTATCACCTCTTCCAGGTGTAAATGTATTTTATGAAGGTTCTACTATTGGTGCTACTACCAATTCTGCGGGATACTTTGAATTAGAGCACGACCACACTAACCATCGTTTAGTCTTCAGCTTTGTTGGTTACCAGACAGATACTTTGGAAATTCAAGACGATAAGGAACTAAATGTGGTTATGGGAGAGGGTAAGATTTTGGAAGATGTGTTGGTGGAGTATGTGAAAGGAGCTTATAGTTTTTCTAGAATTGATCCAAGACATGCCCACATTATAAGTCAAGAAGAATTAAGAAAAGCAGCTTGCTGCAATTTGGCAGAAAGTTTTGAAACTAACCCCTCTGTTGATGCCACATTTACCGATGCTGTTACTGGAACCAAACAAATTCAAATGATGGGTCTTTCTGGGAAATATGTTCAAATGTTGTCTGGAAATGTTCCGGTACTTAGAGGCCTTTCTCTTTTATATGGACTAAAGCAAATTCCGGGTTCTTTTATCCATCAAATTGCTGTTTCTAAAGGAGCCGGCTCAGTACTCAACGGTTTTGAAAGTATGATTGGTCAAATCAATATGAACCTGAAGCAACCTGAATATGCGGAGAAATTTCATTTTAATTTTTATTTGAATCAAGGTGGGAGAACGGAATATAATACTTTCTATACCCACAAGTTTAAAAAGAAATGGTCCACAACGGTAATGGCTCACTATGAAGATCAGTCCATTAAAAATGATCGCAACAACGATAATTTTTTAGATATGCCGTTGCACAACGATTTTATTTTCCATAACCAGTGGAACTACAGGTCTTCTAAAATTCATATGGAATTAGGCTACAATGGTGCATACAGTAACATGACTTCTGGAAGAATAGATGTTCAGCCATCGTACCCCGTAAATATGGAAATTTTACATGCTAATGCATTTGCCAAAATCGGATATTTATTTCCTAATGATGATTTTAAAAGCTTAGCCTTACAGCTGAGTGCAAACCTCAATGATCAAGAAACCACCATTGGTTTAACCAACTTCAAAGGCAGACAACTGTCAGGATATGCCAACCTCATTTACCAACAAGAATTGGGCAAGAAGAAAGAAGAAAACTATTTTAAAGTTGGAGCAAGCTGTCAAGTAGATAGCGTTACTGAAACCCTCAGGCTAAGATATTTAACACTACTCAATAACAATACTAACTTTTACAATAGAAGATTAGAAATTGTGCCTGGCGTTTATGGAGAATTTACCCACAACTCAGAAAAATGGGGGTTGATAGCTGGCATTAGGGGTGATTATACTTCTTTTTTCAATAGATATTTTATCACACCACGACTTCATTTAAGACATAGTTTTTCTAATAATACAGCTATAAAAGTTATGGCAGGTAGCGGAAGGAGAACTCCTTTTATGATTATGGAAAATGTGGGTTATATGGCTACTTCCAGACAATGGATATTAGATTCTTATGGTATGATTGGTCTTCAGCAAGAAATATCGTGGAACATTGGAGCAGCACTACTGCATGAGTTTGATTTATGGAACCGCGAGGGAGTATTCACCTTAGACGCTTACCATAGCTTTTTTGAAAATCAATTGGTGGTAGATTTAGATCAGTCAGCTAGAGAAATCCATTTTTATGCATTAAACGGAAGATCTTATTCAAATTCTATTCAAGCGGAATTGAATTATGATATCAATAGAAGAATGAGCATACGTACAGCTTATCGATTTTTAGATGTAAAAACAGATTATTTGACTGGGCTATTGGAAAAGCCATTTGTTTCTAGACATAGAGGGTTTTTAAATGTGGCCTACAGTACCCGAAAAAGAAAAGGTAAGCAATGGGTTGCTGATTTGACAACACAATTTATAGGTAGTCAGCGAATTCCATATACTGGAGACAATGTAGGTCCATATATTCTTGATGAAAGAAGCCCAAATTATGTGATGTTAAATGGACAAATAACGAGACACACGAGTGAAAAATTTTCAGCTTACATTGGTGTGGAAAATGCAACCAACTTTAGACAGTCTAATCCCATACTTTCTGCAGACGCTCCCCACGAATCTTACTTTGACAGTTCTTTAATTTGGGGACCTATTTTTGGTCGAATGATTTATTTTGGCCTGCGCTATACCATCAAAGATTAAGCAAGTACACCAAAGTCGTAATGAGCTGCTTTTAGTTCTTTGATTATTACAGGCAATGCACTTAAAATGGTCTCTCTAAATTTTTGATTATCGTGCAATACAACAATGCTTCCTGGCTTGACATTGTGAGTGACATTTTCTATTACTTGTTGAATGCTCAATCTTTTATCAAAATCACCCCCAGCAACATCCCACATTATAATATTATATTTTTTTTGAAGCGCTTTTTTACTCCTCCAGTTTAGTTTACCATATGGAGGTCTAAATAAGTTTGACTTTATGAGTTTATCAGCAGCATCAATGTCTTCAAGGTATTGTTTCTTGTTGGTCTTCCAACCATTAATATGCGTGTTGCTGTGATTCCCAATAACATGCCCCTGGAGTTTAATTTCATGAAATAAATCAGGGTGTTTTTCTACATTTTTACCGACACAAAAAAAAGTAGCTTTAACCTTTTCTTTGTTTAATAGATCCAATAGAGATGAGGTGACTTCTTTTGTTGGACCATCATCAAATGTGAGATAAACTGTTCGCTCTTTAGATGGTATTTTCCATGTTAAGCTTGAAAAAAGAGATTGTATAAATTTTGGTGTATTTACAAAATAATACATCTGTTATATACCAGATTTCCACAGTTGAGTATAGTAGCTCGGAAATTTTTGTTGGTTTTCAAAGAATTTCTTTTTCTGTGGATTGTTTCTGTATACATTTCTAAGTTTCAAACAAATTTCATCATAGTTGGTATTGGCTAAAACACCCTTAGCCAAGAAAGAAGCATTGTTTGTAGCGCTATTCGGTTCAAACATTTTGGTGCGATCAAGGTTAGTCAAAGAAGCTTCACGAAGCATTTCTACATTAAATAGTGCTCGCCCAAGTTCAGGCCATACATAAGGTAAAAATTTATCTTTATCTAAGTCTGAGAAGAAGTTTAATCTATCCAATTGAAGGCTAACTAGTGTATGTCCAATTTCCAAGCCTTTGGTCGTATCTCCAGCTTCAAAATAGTTTGCACATAAGTAATAGCAAATATCATCTGCAGGAACTTGTTCCTTTTCTACAGGCATTTCTTCAAATGTTATATTGAGCACATTAAGTGCATCGTCATATCTATTTTCGTTAATGAGCTGATCACTTAGCTTCATCATTTGAAGCCTTAAGTTCTGAACCATTCTCATGGTGTAGTAATCAACTAATACACCCTCGCCTTTCATATTACCCCAGTCAAAACCTGTCTTTACACTATCGCCATTTCTTTTAACTAAGTCATAATCGTTATTAAGTAGTGCCAGCATTTTTTCTGTATTGGTTCCACCAGTACCACCATATTCAATTGGGGTTAATTTATAGGCTAACCCTTCGCAATACATTTGCTTCTGGAGGTTTTTATTGGCTTGCATTCCTACAACACTTGCAAAATAAATAGGTCTGTCCCATTCATAATTAGCCAATAAGCTAAGTACAGCTATATCTGCTTTATAAAGCATACTACCTTTTAATCGCCATTGAATGGTTTGTCGATATTTAGGATTTTTCACATCAGCACTGTCAATGATACCGCTCTTAATGGCATTATCTGTATTGACATTAATGTAAATATTGCTAAAGTCAATAAAGGACTCATTGTTACATGAAAAACTTTGGAATTTCTTGTTTCTATCATTGCTAATAAAAGCTATGGCTTCTTGTGCAGAGTACCAGCGTTGAGGCCAGTTGCTGTATGTTTTTTCAATGCTACTAATTAATTGAGGAAGCTGTTGGGTGATTTTTTCAGGCCCAGCTAATCTAATAAATCCATTGGCTTTGTTTTCGTAAATTGGATTATTATTACTTCCGTTAATTAATGCTATAGTACCTTCTGAAAGCGACTTGTTGTCTACAATGGATCGATTACTTTCAAGTGAATCTGCAATGTCTTTCAACCAATAAGCCATTTTTAATAATGACTTTAGTTCATCATTGTTAAATGTACCTTTATTGGCCCTTTTTTTGAAATCATTAAGCACTTTCTCCATTCTTCGCTTAAGGCCAATATTCTTATATTTCTTTTGTTCGTTTTGGTTAATTAACACATAGTCTCTTTTACCTTCACGGTAAACAGATTCACGCATCTTAATGGGTAATGGATCAGACTCATAGGCACGTTTTTTCATTTGATTAATGTGCCAATCTGTACTCAGTAAAGACATGTTAGCTACTCTAACATCTGTGCGTACACCTTCTACTTCTTGGATATACCACAATGGGAATGTATCATTATCACCATTGGTGAACAAAATGGCGTTATAATCACATGAATTCAAATAGTTTGCGGCAAAGTCACGAGCTGTAGATCTATTTGATCGGTCATGATCGTCCCAATTTTGGTAACCAAGTAATCCAACAACAAATAGACCAATCAATACAGGAATAAATGCTAAAGCGGGGCTTCCTTTTAATTTCCCTCCAATAAAATATAAGAACCCTAAAACAGCAGTTGTTACTACCGCCATATAAGCTAAGCTAAGTCCTAAAGTCATACCATTACCAAACAGAAACTGTATTAATAATATCCCAAAACTACCACCAATAGCGTATAACAATACCTTTTTAAAGTCTTGAATTTTGGCATTTTTAGCAAAGTCGTAAAGAGCCCAAATGCTCAATCCAATCCAAATAGCAAAAGCATAAAAAGACGCAGCATAGGCGTAATCTCGTTCTCTGGGTTCAGCTGGTTTTTGATTAAGATAAATAACAATAGCTATCCCTGTAAGAAGATAAAGCATGAAAACAACGAAAGCCCCTTTGGGGTGTTTTATCATGTGAAAAATTAATCCAATAAGCCCAAGTAAAAGGGGTAACATGAAGTATCTGTTGTATCCTTTGTTTAGGGTAATGTCCTTAGAAACATTGGTTTGATCACCTAACCTTTGGTTGTCAATAAAGTTTACTCCAGAAAGCCAATTACCTTCAAGTATTTTTCCACCACCTCCAGTAAGGCCATAACCTTGAATATCATTTTGTCTTCCAGAAAAATTCCACATGAAATATCGCCAATACATCCAGTTTAATTGATAGCTAAACATGTAAGATAAATTCTCACCAAAAGATGGTAGGTATATACCATCTTGGTAAAGATTAGTAGAAATATCTCTTACATAATCTCTCTGTTCTTTAGGGTATTTATTATCATTAGCAATATCCCTTAAGGCTTCGTATTGTTCGTCTCTGTATTTATAATTAGCTTGAAGCATATTATTTAGCTGCGGTAATGCACGTAATGGTTTATTTTCATCTCCTTTATAATCGGACCAAACTTTATAATTATCATCCTCACCTTGCCTGTACATTCTAGGGAAAATAGTACAATATTCGGGCAAGTATTTTTTATCTCCCCTTTTACCTTTAAGGGTATTTAAATATTGTTTTTGAATGTCTTTTTCAAATGATATGATAGCTGGTAACCCATTAGCCTTAAGTACACTATTTACACTATCACAATCTGCTTTAAAGGCATTTAACTCCCAGTCATTCATAAAAGAAATATTTTTCTCCCAAATGGAGCTTCTAAGTTTTTTGGTAGAAGGGTTTTTAATGAATCTAGGATGTAGATTTAGAGGAAGAAGGGAATTTTTAATGAAATTAGTGTCTTTAGTATCAACTTCTTCCTTAATTGATTTTGTTTTTAAGCTAAATACTTTCATGTATTTCACCTTGTCATCTCCTAAATGATCAGCATCGCAATCAGAAAATGCTGGAGAATTATAATATTGCCCATAACCAATAGGCCAACTTCCATACTGTTCTCTTCCTAAGTAAGATTGTAGTTGAGCTAAAGTTTCAGGATTGTTTTCATCTAAAGGAGGATTGGCGTTTGAACGTACTAAAATCATTACAAATGAAGAGTACCCAATAAGTACAAGAGCAAAGGACAGTATAGCTGTATTCCAATTTGATTTTCCATTATTAGCAGTCCAAACTAAGCCACCAATAATGAGCGTTGTTAATAGGGCAATGAAGAAGAACGCTCCACTGTTAAAAGGTAATCCAAAGTCATTGGTAAATAAACGTTCCACCCAATCTGCAATAGACACCGTCTTAGGAATAATGAAATTTTGAATACCGACAAGAATAACAAGTGATAAAATACCGGCAAGTATAAAAGAGCCCCAACTAAACTTGTACTTTTTAAAGTAAACTACAAACACTATAGCTGGTATAGCCAATAAGTTCAATAAGTGGACTCCAATAGATAAGCCAATCATGTAAGCAATAAATAATATCCAACGATTGGGATGTGTACTTAATGTTTCATTTTCTGATGCAGCTTGATGTTTATCGTCTTCTACATCCCATTTAAGAATGGCCCAAAATACAATTGCTGTAAAGAAGGACGACATGGCATAAACCTCACCTTCTACTGCAGAGAACCAAAAAGAATCGGTAAAGGTATAAGCTAAAGCACCAACAGCCCCAGAGCCAAGGATAGCAATACTGGCATTTTTGTCGATTTCTCCACTTTTTCGGGCCAATTTCCTACCAAGCATCGTAATACTCCAAAAAAGAAATAATACACTAAATGAGCTACTTAGTGCAGACATGGCATTTACCATCATAGCTGCGTTTTCAGGACTTGCAAAAGCTGAGAATAATCTACCTAACATCATGAAGAAAGGCGCACCAGGAGGGTGGCCAACTTCAAGTTTATTTGCAGTGGTAATGTATTCACCGCAATCCCAAAGACTGGTAGTCTGTTCCATGGTGGATAAAAACACAAAAGAGGCAATGGCCCATACAGCCCAACCAGTTATATTATTTAATTTTTGATAATTCATTTTTGAAAATATGAACAGCGAAAATAAAAAATTACCTCGATTAAATGTGTTAAATTATCCTTAAAGCACAACCGCTCGTTTTTCCCTTCTGTAAAACAGTGTTAAATAGACTATGAAAAAAATTTGGCTGATTAGAAAAATGCCCTTAAATTTGCGACCTTATTGTCCCATGGTGTAACTGGCAACACGTCTGGTTTTGGTCCAGAAGAGTCTAGGTT
>CAJWIX010000084.1 GCA_913042175.1 uncultured Flavobacteriales bacterium | reverse complement strand
TGTAAAGATCATTTCCACCATAACCACCGTCATGATTTGATGCATAGTAGCCTCTAACTCCATCAGCACTTGTTGTAAAAAACAAATCGTCATCTACTGTATTTAAAGGAAATCCCATATTTATAGGGCTTGACCATGATTTTTGATCTAACTTTTTACTGAAAAATATGTCAAACCCGCCCATGCTATTTTCACCATCTGAGCTAAAATAAAGTGTCTTACCGTCCGGATGAATAAATGGTGACTCTTCATTATATGGTGAATTGATGGGAGGGCCCAAGTTATATGGTTTGCTCCATGCTCCATTAGGAAGTTTTAGACATCGCCATATATCTGTTCCACCTAGTCCACCAGGCCTGTCACTAACAAAAAACAAGGTCTTTTCGTCCGCAGAAATAGTGACATGATTTTCCCACGATGAAGAATTAACAACATTCAATGGTTTTAATCGATAGAAATCTTGTTCTCTTGTGGTAAAGTAAATTTCATTGTCAGATCCATATCTGCTTTGGTAAACAAAAAGTTTTTCACCATCACCAGAAATTCCAATAGTAGCCTGCGATTCATCAGGACTACAAAATTCAAGCAGTTTTGGTTCAGACCAAGTATTGCTTTTTATGTCTTTGTATGAAACATAGATATCTTCAAAATGTTGACCATCCTCAGGATTAAATATGTCAGTATTTAGGACACTTTCTTTATCGGTTCTTGTACGTTTTGAGGTGAAAAAAAGTGTGTTTTCATCTAAAGTAAGACAAGGATTGTAATCAGCAAAGTCGCTATTTACTTTATCACCAAGATTAACCATTTCATAATCTTTTTTGTGTGTAATTAGTGTAATGGCAATGTTACATTGCTTTAAGGCGTTAGCAATTTTATCTTGTAGCCAATGATTTCTAGGTCCTTCATTCTGAAAATACCTGTAATATTTTATAGCAGAATCTATTTGATAGTTATGGTGATATGCTCTGGCAAGATAGTAATGTGTTTCAAGTGGTGCGCTTGTTATAGTATGGTCAATGGGAGAATACTTCTTTTGAATATTTTTTTCCGCTTTTGCCAAATAATCTAAGGCTTCCCTTTTCTGAAAAAAAGTGTTTAATAAACAATAACCTGCTTTGTAGTTCAAATTGGCATTATCAGGATATTGTTGGGCTAATTCAATCCAAATATCTTTAGCCACTTCATATTGCTTTTGGTCAGTAAATTGATTTGCTGCTTCAAACTTTTTTTGAAATTCAGCATCTGTTTGAGCGAAAAAAGATGATGTGGTTAGAACACAGACAAAAATGATGTTATATAAACCAAAGTATTTCATCTATAATCCACGTTCAAGATTAAAGTTTTCTAAATAATCTGCTACTTTTCTAACAAATTGTCCACCTAAAGCGCCATCAATGTTTCTATGGTCATAGGAATGTGATAGAAACATCATATGTCTTATCCCAATCATATCTCCAGTGGGTGATTCAATTACAGCTGGTTTTTTTCTAATGGCTCCTAATGCTAATATTGCACTTTGTGGTTGACTAATTATAGGAGTGCCCATTACATTTCCAAAAGTACCTACGTTACTAATGGTGTATGTTCCACCAGAAATTTCATCTGGTTTTAGCTGGTTGTTTCTTGCTCTAAGTGCCAGATCATTCACTTTTTTAGCTAAACCAACAAGATTTAGTTGATCAGCATTGTTAATTACTGGAACGATTAAATTCCCACTTGGTAGAGCAGTAGCCATTCCAATATTTATGTTGCTTTTCACTATAATTTTATCACCATCAATGCTTGAATTTACCATTGGGAAATCTCTTAATGCTTTAGCAACAGCTTCAATAAAAATGGGAGTAAAAGTTAATTTTTCCCCTTCTCTTTTCTCAAATTCTTTTTTATGTTTATTTCTCCAAAGTACTAAGTTCGTTACATCTGCTTCAACAAATGAGGTAACATGAGGAGCTGTATGAACGGAATGAACCATGTGTTCAGCAATCATTTTTCTCATTCGGTCCATTTCAATAATTTCATCGCTTCCAGATGGAGTTGGAGATGGTGAAGATGGGATAATTGCTGGTGAACTAGATTTTGGTGCAGTTGATGATGGAGTAGGTTGAGTTTTAGTGTTTTTATTTTCTAAATAGCTTAACATGTCTTTTTTAGTAACTCTTCCATTTGCTCCTGTTCCACTAATGTTGTCAAGTTCATCTTGTGATATACTTTCTTTTTTTGCGATGCTTTTTACCAGAGGAGAGTAAAATCTTTCAGATGTACTTTCTAATTTTATATCACTGATTTCTTCTTTCTCTAAAGGTTTAAGTATTTCACTTTCAATTTCCATTTCACTTAGCTCTTCTTTCTCTTCTACAATTTCAGTGCCAACATTTTGATCAGATTCAATAACAGCAAATACTGCACCTACTTGAACTACATCACCTTCATTAAATAATGCTTCTTTTAATACTCCCGAACATGGAGAGGGTACTTCAGAGTCTACTTTATCTGTTGCAATTTCAACTATGGGTTCATCTTCTTCAATTTGGTCTCCTACAGATTTCAACCAAGTAGTAATTGTTGCTTCTGCTACACTTTCTCCCATTTTAGGTAGTTCAACTTTTAATTCAGCCATTACATTTAATTTTTTCAGCTACAAAAATAATTTTATTTGCACGAATATCAACTTTATTCTAATCAATAAATAGTCAAAATTTAGAACTATCTGAATATTCTTTTACACAACAAGATAATATCTTTCTGGACATTATAGTCTTTAGCATAAATGATATTTAACTTGTCAGAAATCTCATCTGATAATTTAGTGTTAGAGGAATATAAATCAAAAACCGGTTGTTTAATTTTAGGTAAATTTTCATTATTACTGCTTTGGATGTACCCAATCCATGTTTTTTTACCTTTCAAAACTTGTATGGTGTTAGAAAAGGCGGTTCTATAATTTTTGAGATAAAAAAATATGGGGAGAGCAACTAAAATAATTATAGATCCAATCATATCAAAATTCCTTTTTACTCTAATATTTCTGATATTATTAATGTGATTAATGGTAGTTGATTGAAATATGTCATTTGTATAGATAGATTGACTACCAATAATGAATTGAGATTTATCAGGCACTATTTTAAACTCTACATCTTTCTTGATATTAACGTTTGCCATGCATGAAATTATTTCTCTTGAAGTAAGATCTTTAGCACAAAAAATTACTTCATCTATTTTATTTATTTTAATAAACTCATCTAACTGGGCAATATTCCCATCAAATTCATTATGATCTTGTGATTCTTTGGTGTTGATTTTAAAAGTGCTGCTAGAATGATCACTATAGTTTAAAAGATTTTCAATTCTATTAATTTCATTTATAGATCCGACAATTAATCTCCTTTGTTTATTTTTTTGATAGTTTTCAAATGTTCCAATTTTAGCTTTTTGAAATAGCAGTCTAATTAACAATGCAATAATGAAACTTAGTAGAGATGATAGTAAAATTACTGCTCTCGAAAATTGGATGCTTTTTGGTAACAAAGCATATGAGGCCAATAAGATCAATAACCCAACAACAGTACCTTTAATTACATTGTTTATTTTTAGTGGTGGAAATTGATTTTGAAAAAATCGGTGACTCATCATCCATGTAAAAGCATAAACAGGAATCATGATTTGAATGGTTTTCTTAGGAAATACAATTTCATTGTAGTTTTGATAGAATATGGCCAATTCATAAATGGCATAACTAGAAATTACAAACTCTAACATGGAAATTATCCACTGTTTGCTTAATCTATTTAAGATGGCCATAAAAGCTCTAAAGTAGATTGCAAGCTTAATTAAAAATGAAAATGTTTTAATGTGTTTTTTACTAAAGTGTTTTTTTGCGAAAATGATCATGGCTTTGTAAAAAACAAAAACATAATTTATGGAACTTTTTTTTGTGCTTTCACCCTTATAATGGATAATATTAGATCCAGAAAAATAATAATTGTTGTATCCAGCTTTTGTAATTCTATAAGAAATATCAATATCCTCACCATACATAAAAAAAGTTTCATCCAATGCGCCTATTTCATCAATTACTTTTTTCCTTATCATCATAAAAGCTCCTGAAAGGATATCTACTTTATGATTTTGATTTTCTGAAAGATATCCTAAATGATATTTGCCAAACAATCGTGATTTTGGAAATATTGTAGATAAACCAAATATTTTAAAAAACGCCACAGATGGGGTGGGTAATCCTCTTTTGGATTCTGGTAAAAAATTTCCTTTACCGTCAAACATCTTAATACCTAAAGCTCCTGCATCTTGATGCTCATCCATAAATGATATACATTTCGTAAAAGTATCTTCTTGAACTACAGTGTCAGGGTTTAGTAATAAAATGTACGCCCCCTTAGCCTTAGCAATGGCCTGATTATTTGCCACTGAAAATCCGGTGTTTTGTTTATTGGCAATTAGCTTAACAGACGGGAATTTGTCTTTAATCATTTTTACGGACCCATCAACAGAACTATTATCCACTACAATCACTTCCGAATCTAAACTAATTAATGCTTTTTCAACAGATTTCAAGCATTGTTCGAGAAAATGCTTGACGTTATAATTGACTATAATTATGGATAGTTTCAATTTAGTGCTGGTAATTAGATTTGTATTCAGTCCTATCTAAAAGTGATTTCCCTAAAGTGATTTCATCGATATATTCTAATTGATTTCCTATGCCAATCCCTCTTGAAATCATGGTGAATTTTATATTGTAATCTTGTAATTTTCTAAACAAATAAAAATTTGTAGTGTCTCCTTCCATAGTTGCTGGTAAGGCAAGAATTAGTTCTTTTATTTTGTTTGTTTTAAGTCTATCCTCAAGGGCTTTAATATTTAAATCATTTGGACCAATGCCTTCCATTGGAGATATGATTCCCCCTAAAACGTGATATCGACCATAAAATTGCTCTGTAGTTTCAATAGCAAGTAAATCTCTTATGTCTTGAACAACACATACAACTTCTTCATTTCTAGAAGAGTTGGAGCAAATATCACATTTGATATTTTCTGTGATATGAAAACATTCCTCGCAAAAATTCAAGTGTTCTTTAAGTTTTATAAAGGCATTTGAAAATTTAATTACATCCTCATTTTTTTGATCAAGTAAATGAAGAACTAATCGCAAAGCTGTTCGTTTACCTATTCCAGGTAAAATGGACATTTGTTCAACAGCATCATTGAGTAGTTTAGATTTGAAATCCATTGTGCTAAAATAAGCATGTTTAAAGTTTATCAACTATCTGTATTGAATAGATTCATATATACAATACAAAAAAGCAATTTTTAGTGACTAATTTAGATTTATGACTCCAACTATTGTCATTTCATTATTGTGCGGTTATTTTTTAGTGCTCATTTTAATTTCCTGGTTTACTTCAAGAAAAGCGGATAATGATGCTTTTTTTCTTGGGGAAAGAAAGTCTCCATGGTATATCGTTGCATTTGGTATGATAGGGGCGTCATTATCGGGAATAACTTTTATCTCTATTCCTGGTTGGGTGGGTGACTCGGCCAAACAATTCAGTTATATGCAAATGGTCTTTGGCTATTTAGTTGGCTATTTTGTAGTAGCCTATGTGCTTCTCCCCATATATTACAAATTGAATTTAACTTCTATCTACAGCTATTTAAAAACTAGGTTTGGAAAATGGAGTTATAAAACTGGGGCGGCATTATTTCTTATTTCTAGGGTTATTGGTGCTTCAATTAGATTGTTGTTAGTGGCAAGTGTATTACAGTTGATTCTGTTTGAGGATCTAGGAATTCCATTTGAAATAACTGTTCTTGCCTCTGTATTACTAATATGGGTTTATACTAATAGAGGAGGAATTAAGACTATTATATGGACTGACACACTGCAAACAGCATTTATGTTAGCCTCTGTTATAGTTACAGTTTATTTTATAGGCGATGCGTTGAATATCAATGAAAAAGGAGGAATTATTGAGGGGGTTAAGAATAGCAGCTATTCAAGAATTTTTTATTTTGATAGTTGGTTGGATGGGAATTATTTCTGGAAACATTTTTTGGGTGGTATATTTATAACCATTGGCATGACTGGTTTAGATCAAGACATGATGCAAAAGAATTTAAGCTGTAAAAATTTAAAAGATGCCCAACTGAATATGATTTCTTTTGCAGGGGTTTTAGTGGTGGTGAATTTGGTTTTTCTAGCTTTAGGGGCCTTGTTATATATGTATTTTGACCAAACAGGTGTTGGATATAATGCATTAAAAGTTATAAAAAGAACAGATTTATTGTTTGCAGAAATTGCACAAAGTGGAAAGTTAGGAATCACAGTTAGTGTCTTATTTCTTTTAGGGCTAATTGCTGCTGCATACAGCAGTGCAGATTCAGCCTTAACTTCTTTAACTACATCTTTTTCAGTAGATTTTCTAAAATTAGAAGATAAAGAAGAAAATCTACAAAAGAAGATTAGACAACGAGTTCATGTTGCAATGTCAATTATTTTGGTCATAACTATCATTGTTTTAAGAAGAACAACTGATGATGCGGCTATTTGGACACTCATAACCTTAGCAGGCTTTACTTATGGGCCATTAATTGGTTTATTCTTTTTTGGTATTTTGACGAAAAGGAACCTTAAAGATTATTGGGTTCCATGGATTTGTGGAATAGTTCCAGTTGTAATAGGTATACTATGGTATTTGAACAAAAATGGATTGATTAGTTGGTTTGGGGAATATCAAATTGGAGCAGAACTTATTATTTACAATGCTATTGTTTCTTTTGTTTCCCTTTGGTTAATTAGCTATAGACCTAAAAACTGATTACTTTATCGGATTGATTTATAATTCCGTAAAGGTCTGCCATATTAGACATTGGGCATAGCTCACTAGAATTTTTTTTCCTTATTTTGATACAAGTTCCACAGGCAAATAATATTCCTCCGTTGGCTAAAAAAAGTTCCATTTGTTCACCAACATTAAATTGATCAGTAGATAAGTTTTCAGCTTCAACTCCGTTGGCCATTAAAAAGATTTGTGTTTTATCATTTTGATTAAGTGAAAAATTACCTAATCTAAAAGCATTCCATACTGTTTCAGGGTGATTTGATGTAATAACAATTCCTAATTTCATTTTAATTTAATATGCATTTATTTTCAGTATTGTTAAATTCCAAATTAGCACTTACTTTTTTATCTATTAAACTCCATAAAGCAATTCTATATTCTAGGGCATGCTTACTTGTTTGGATTACTTCTTGCCATTTGATTTGATCCTCCCCACATAAATTGGCAATCATTTCATGTGCCAATGGACCGTGTTCATCTCCGTCTAGTTCAATATGTCTTTCTAAATAATAATTTATTTTTCTTAAAGAGATATCATATTCTTTTTCTGTGTTTTTGATTATTTTTAAAAACATATCTGGGATAATTTCCTCTCTACCAAAAGTAAAGGCAGCCGCAATTTCATGTGCTTTTCCTCTATTGATTACACTAAATGTAAATTGGAGAAAATCTTTAATTTCTTTTTCTAACGTTGAGGAATTAATAGATTGGATAATATCATCATTAGTAGGAATTTGATTGATAAATCTATCTATTTCTGATATGTTAGCTTTTATTTCATCCATCGCTTCAAGGTACATTTCAAAGTGACTCTTCGGTACCCCATCAACGTTTAAATCAGACTCTTCATCAACTACAATTTGATTAATTAACCTTGCCGCTTTATTGTTTGAAGATGGAATCCAAGGAATGCTTGTACAAGTCAATTTTGATTGAAGTGATTTCAGAAGAGACATAAAATCCCATACAGCATATACATGAACTTCCATGAAAGATTTTATGTCTTCAATACTATTTAGGTTGTTGTATAGTGGATGATTGTTTAGTTTTTGTCTTAAATGATGAATACTGTTGAGTACTTTATTTATATTTTCATTCATATTAATGATAATATTTTCTTGTTAATTTTTTTGATAATTGAAGGTCCACTGTAAATGAAACCAGTATAAAGTTGAATCAAACTTGCCCCAGCTTCAATTTTTTCAATGGCATCATTTGCTGACATGATACCACCCACACCTATGATAGGGACTTGATTATTGGTAGTTTTAGCAATAAAACGGATCATTTCAGTAGATTTATCTTTCAAAGGTAACCCACTCAAGCCTCCATGTCCAATTTTGTTTAATTCAGATGAACTTGTTTTTAAGTTCTCTCTACTTGTAGTTGTATTAGTAGCAATTATTCCATCAACTTTTTGATCAATAACTAAGTCAATAGTCTCGATTAATTGTTTCTCGTTAAGATCAGGAGATATTTTTATTAAAATGGGTTTTTGTTGCTGTTGTTTTAAGTTTATAGACTTCAGTTGTGGTAGAAGATTTTTCAAAAAGTCAACGTCCTGTAATTTGGTAAAATTACTTACGTTGGGACAACTTACATTTAGTACAAAGTAATCAACATAAGGGTGTAGTTTTTTGAAATTTGTTAGATAATCTTCTGAAGCATTTTCATTTTTGGTAGTAGTGTTTTTCCCAATATTGCCTCCAATTATTATTTCAGCGTTAGTTTCTTTAAGTCGTTCTACACAAATGTCTACTCCATCGTTATTTATACCCATTCTATTGATTATAGCATGGTCATCATATAACCTAAATAATCTTTTTTTGGGATTCCCAGGTTGAGGTTTTGGCGTAATGGTTCCAATTTCTATGAAGCCAAATCCAAGGTTAGATAGGTTTTTGATGTATTTTCCATTTTTATCAAAACCAGCTGCTAAACCAACAGGGTTTTTAAATGTAATTCCAAATAATTTTCTTTCTAATTTTGGATTTTCAATAGCATATATTTTTCGAATAATTTTCTTAGTTAAAGGAATTTTAAAAAAAGTATTCAAAAAACTCAAAGACCAATAATGAACTCTTTCGGGATCGAAACAAAAAAGCAGTGGTCTTACAAGAATTTTATACACAGCGCAAAAGTAAAAAATCTCTTATAATTCCCTAAAAATTGGGTTGATTTATGCGTCTGGATTTTCTAGTTGAAATTTGAGGTATTTTAGACCAGATCTGACAGAATTATAGGCTTTTTCTTCAGGTAATGTGTTAGGAATAACTTTCAATTCCTCAAATTGTTTGAAAATATGGTCTTTAACTCCAACTAATATAACTTCAATATGTTTTGTTCTGTAGCTTTGAATAACTTCTTCTAACACATAAATACCGGAGGCATCAATGTAGGGGACATGAGACATATTAATAATTACAGCATCTTTACCGCTTATAGATTCAGCCTGTTCTTTAAATTGGTCTGAAAACCCATAAAATAGTGGTCCATCAAGTTCGTATTCAAAAATTCGATCTCTTATTGATTCTGGAATTTTAAGTTTCTTTTCCATATCTGCAATATTACCTTGCTTGCTTTGTTCATCAACAATTTTACCCATACGTTGCATGAAGAAGAAAGAAGATAATACCATACCAACACCAACGGCAACTAATAAATCAACAAACACCGTCAAAATAATGGCAAGAATTAGCACTAAAGAATCGCTGTTTTTTAGCCTAATTAGTCTTTTCATACCCTTAAAGTCAATAATGCCAATTCCTACTGAAATTAAAAGTGCAGATAGTACTGATTTTGGCACCATAGCTAATATTTTACCTAAACCAAGAACAGCAACAATTAGAAAAACACCTTTTAAAATTCCACTTAGGTTTGACCTTCCATTAGAATTAATATTTGCAACAGTTGCTGCTGTTGTTCCAGCTCCAGGAATTCCTCCTAAAACACCAGTTAAAAAGTTTCCTAAACCTTGTCCAAATAATTCCCTATTTCCGTTATGTTTGGTTTTAGTCAGGTTGTCTGCTACAACAGATGTTAGTAGGGTGTCAATAGTTCCTAAACCAGCTAAAGCAAGTGCGTTTCCAATAGCTAAACTAATCATTTCGGAATCAACATTGGCTAGCATATCAAATAACCTAAACTCAGGTAATGTTGTTGGTATTTCTCCTATTGTTTTAAAATCTCCTTGAGTAAAAAGAAGAGATATAAGGGTTCCACCTACCAATGCTATTAAGCCTGCTGGTATTTTTTTTGATATATATGGCATTAAATAGATAATTGCAATTGTGCTAATACCCAGAATCATAGGAGCTAAATTAATCTCCATAAAAGGGGTGTGTATATCTGATATAATGGAAATTATACCTCCTGATGGTCTGGGTGCATCAAAAAAACTATGCCACTGAGTTAAAATAATAATAACGCCAATTCCACTCATGAAACCCGATAAAACAGGGTACGATATATACTTTACATAATTGGCTACTTTAATGAGACCAAATATGGCTTGAAATACGCCTGTAAGTGCAAAAGTCAACACGATTAAAGCAGCTACCTTGGGTATACTGAAGGGGTCTGAAATATCTTGACCGGGAGCATATTTTTCTATGGCTCCAGCTATAATAACAGCTGCTAAGAATGTCATAGGTCCAGTTGGGTCACTTATGAGCGTTTTAGTACCTGCTATGATAGAAGCTACTATGGCTAGTATTATGGCCGTGTATAAACCAGCTTGGGGGCCTAATCCACTTTGTAAGCCAAAAGCTAAGCCCATGGGTAAAGCAAGAATTGCAGCAGTTAGACCTCCTGTCAAATCCCCTTTAAATGTTTGTTTATAAACGGATAGTTTCATTGCTAAAATTTATAAATCGAAAGTACAGATTTAATTTTAGA
>CAJWIX010000083.1 GCA_913042175.1 uncultured Flavobacteriales bacterium | reverse complement strand
TGACACCATTCTTTAAATTGACTCCATACATTTACCTCATACTTATTCCAAGCTTTACTATGAAGCTATTTGCCGAAGAAAAGCGTACTGGAACCATTGAGTTATTAGCCACAAAACCACTTTCAGATTTGCAAATTGTTACAGCAAAATTTATATCTGGATTTCTACTTTCATTAATTACATTATTGCCAACATTAGTTTATTACTTTTCTATTTACTTATTAGGTGAAGAAGTTGGAAATATTGATCATTCTTCTACGTTAGGCAGCTATATTGGACTTATTTTATTAGCATCTTCCTTCGTTTCCATAGGTATGTTTAGCTCTTCAATGGTTAAGAATCAAATTGTAGCATTTATAGTTGCAGTAGTATTGATATATATATTTTATGAAGGTTTGTATTTATTTGCTGATTTGGTCATTCAACCTATTGACTATTATTTATCAAAATTTAGCATGCTAGAACATTTTAAGTCATTTGAAAGAGGTATAATCGATTCTAGAGATGTAGTATATTATCTTTCTGTATCTGTTTTTTTTATAATGCTTACCAAGCTATTTTACGTTTCAAAAAAATGAGAAAGAATAACTACATAAAATTCATTGCAGTTGTTGTTTTACTTGTAGTAATTAATTACTTCTTTTCCTTTTGGTTTTTTAGAATTGATTTGTCAGAAGATAAAAAATATGAATTATCTAGTTACACTAAAGAAAAACTAATAAGGCTTAATGATTACCTAAATATTGATGTCTTTTTAGTTGGAGATTTTCCAGTTGAAATTGAAAAATTAGAAAAAAGTCTTGAAGAGAAATTACAAGAGCTTCGTGTTTATGGAGGACAAAATTTAACATTAAATTATATTGATTTAAATGAAGACGCTGAATTAGCTGAGGAATACAAAAAACAAGTATTTGACAATGGAAATGGTATAAAACCAGCTTACATTGATATTTTAAAAGATGATAAAAGAGAAATAGTTGAAATTTGGCCAGGTTTAGTATTAAAAATGGGAGATAAGACAGTTTCTATACAGTTGTTATCTCCATCTTCAAGAGACAATCCCTACCCTATTAATCAAGCGATAACAAATTATTTCACAGATCATATAGAACAAAACCTAGTAGTTGGTTTAGATAAGTTGATTGGTGCTGAGAAATACCATATTAATTTTTTACAAGGTCATGGAGAATTAACAGTTTATAGCCAAAGAGAAATATGGTATTATTTACAAAAGAATTTCAATGTAGACACCCTAAATATTTCAACAATAAAAACTGCCCTATACAATAAAGCTGTTGATTTAGGAAATAATGATTATGATTCATTGCTGAATAATAATATTGACTCTATATTAATTAACAATAATTCCATACCAGTTTTAAACAACAAACGAATTTTATCAGGTTATTTTAGAAATCTATACTTAAAAGAATTTAAAAAAAATCAAGCAAATCTTAGTGAAAGATTAGATGCATTAGATGAAACTGATTTATTGATTATTTCTAAACCTACCTCTTCTTTTAGTGTTAAAGAACAATATGTAATAGATCAATTCATAATGAATGGAGGAAAAGTCATTTGGTTAATAGACATGATGGATGTTAATGAAGCTGCTTTAGCTCAAAATAATATCCTTGTTCAAAATGATGTTATAGATCATGAACTACAATCTTTTTTGTTTAAATATGGTGTGAGATTTAACAAAAACATGATTTGTGACAACCTTTGTTCTCCTGTTTTAAGAGAAGATAAACTTGGTATTGTCTCTAAATGGTTTTTTTATCCTCAATTAAAAAATTATGATGATAATATACTCATGAAAAATGTTCTTCCAGTAAAAGGAAGATATGTTTGTTCTGTGGATACTGTTGGTGAAGAAAACTTAGTAAGAACTGCATTATTGCAAACTTCTAAGCAAACTAAAGTGATGAGACAAGCAAGAATTCAATATCAAAATACCAATAACTATGATCCATCATTATCAACTGATAATTCAGCTGATAAATCACTTACTGTTGGATGGTTATTAGAGGGTGTTTTTCAATCAAACTTTAAAAACAGAAGGATTGCTAAAGATTTTATTAATAACTCATCCATTAGCTTTAAAGAAGAAAGTAATTCTACTAAAATGGCCTTTATTGGAGATGGAGATTTAACTAGAAATGAAACCATAGATAACAATAACCCAGTTCCATTGATGTTTGAAAAAACAAATTTCAATACACCATATTACGAAATGCCACTATATGGGAATGCTGATTTCTTTTTAAATTTGGTAGATAAAATGCTAGATCGTGATGATTTTATATCATTGAGATCAAAAATGAACCCTCCAAGGCTATTAAATAAAGAAGAGCTCAAAAACAAAACTAAATGGCAATTGATAAATTTGGTTTTGCCTGCTCTGCTAATTATCATATTTGGCATATCTAACATATACTTGAGAAAATTAAAATATGAAGCTTAATTATTATTTTCTTTTACCTATTCTTTTTGGAGTTGCTCTTTTGACATCTAATTGCAATTCAAAAAACACTGCAGTTGATTTAAAAGATTTTAGCATAAAAGACACTGCAAACATTTACAGCTTTACCATAGCTACCAGCAATCAAGACTCTATAACCATTACAAGAAATAATGAAAAGCGAGTTTGGATGATTAAAGAACCCCATTACAGAGCAACTAAATCTAGTGTTGATTTAATAATGGAAACTTTTTATAGAATAAAAATTAAACAAGATGTATCTAAAAATGCGGAAAAAAACGTAATAAAACGTTTAGCAGTAAATCATAAGCGGGTAGATATTTTTAATCAAAAAAATGAACTAATTAAAACATGGTACATAGGTTCTCCTACACCAGATCATTTGGGAACATTTATGTTGTTAAAAAAAGATGGGAAGAAAGGATCTAGGCCTTATATAATGCATAAACCAGGCGTTTATGGTTCTTTAGATATTCGTTTCTTTACTGATTGGACCTCGTGGAGGTCACCACAAATTTTTCATTACCCTAATTCATATGACATTCAATCAGTTAAAGTATCATATAATGACTTCGACCATGAAAGTTTCTCCATTAAAAGGAAAAATGAAGTTATTATATTGAGTAATCAGAATGACTCAACCATTGAAAATTTTGATACAATTCAATTGAAACATTATCTAACACACTACAACAATATATGTTATAATAAAATCATGTTTGTGAATCAACATGACAAAGATTCTTTATTTGCGTTGGAACCATTCATCGAAATAGAACTGCATAACACATCAAATGAAAAGACAAAGGTTGATTTTTGGAGGATAAAAGATGAAAATTCCACAACAGGTTGGGATAAAGAATATGGATTAATCAGAGTTAATGGTAATAATGAATTACTAAGAGCACAATATTTTAATTGGGATATATTATTTAAACCCCTTTCATTCTTTTCAACTGATATCATAAAGTAGCTGTTAATAAATATAAAATCAATAGATATTATATTTAAAAAACTATGTTGATATTTACCACGATTACACAAAAATTTAAAAATGAAATTCATCGTTTCTAGTCAAGCATTATTCAAAAAGTTACAAACCATTTCAGGAGTGCTTAACACCTCGAACACACTTCCAATTCTTGATAATTTTTTATTTGAAGTCAAGGAAAATAACTTAAACATTTCTTGTTCAGATCTTGAATCAACTATGACTTCTTCTTTGGCTGTTGAGTCCAAAAACGAAGGTAGTATTGCTATTCCAGCTAAAATTTTATTAGATATTCTTAAGACATTTCCAGATCACCCACTTACTTTTTCAATAGATGAAAAAATGGGAGTAGAAATTGCTTCAGATTATGGTAAATATAAATTAAGTGGTTTTTCAGGTGATGAATTCCCAAAATCACCAGTCATTGAATCTCCTTCATCAGTTCATTTAGATGCTTACATTATTCAAAGAGCAATAGAAAAATCAATTTTTGCTACTGGAAATGATGATTTAAGACCAGTTATGAGTGGTGTCTTCATACAACTTTCAGAAAGTGATATGACATTTGTTGCTACTGATGCACATAAGCTTGTGAGATATCGTAGAACCGATGTTAATGCTTCAAATGCATCATCTTTTATTATTCCTAAAAAACCCATGAATTTACTTAAAGGTATTTTACAAAATATTGAAGGTGATGTTAAAGTTGAATTTAATGAATCTAATGTTAGTTTTTCTTTTGATAAAACTATCTTGACTTGCAGGTTGATTGATGGGAAATATCCTAACTATGAAGCTGTTATACCTAAAGAGAACCCCAATAGATTAACCATTGAAAGAAATTCGTTTTTACAATCTATTAGAAGGGTAAGTATTTTTGCAAATAAAACTACTCATCAAGTTAGACTTAAAATCAACGGAAGTGAATTAAATATTAGTGCTGAGGATATTGATTTCTCTAATGAAGCTAGCGAAAGATTAACATGTTCTTACGAAGGTGAATCTATAGAAATTGGATTCAATTCAAGATTTTTAATTGAAATGTTAAATAATATTGACACTGACAATGTTGTTATTGAACTCAGTGCACCTCATAGAGCTGGTATTATAGTTCCAGAATCAAATGAAGATGGTGAAGATGTATTGATGCTTGTTATGCCAGTGATGCTAAACAATTAGAAATACTTGTAAATCTTATCTAAGTTATTTCTCTCTATTTTAGTTAATAAATTATTCACTCGATAATTTAAGGGAATATACCATTCTTTGTGGTTAAACATATCTCTAGTTTCATTATTAAAGAAAATTAATCCATGTTTTGCTAATATTTCCTCTGTTATATATATAAGCTCATTTGTTGATAATTCATCCAATTCAGATGTGCTTATTTCACGTTGAGAAAATTCAGGATATGTTCCTAATGTTACATCGTATTCATAATTTCTTTTTTCTAAAAAAATAGAATCTACTTGTTCTATATCAATCAGTTGTACGATGCCATTTAATGTCATATTTTCTAATGATAAAGACATGTCATAAAAGTGCTTATTCAAATCATTATTTTCGGTTAACCCAATTTTAAAATGAATTTCATCAGCAGTGGTATACCATCCCTTAAAAGGTTTAAATGTTGTATCAAGAATTATATAACCAGCAACCATTTGATTAGATGTACTTGTTATGTTTAATGAAATCCAATTTTCGTTCAGTTTACCAAACCACGAACCCAGTAATTCAAATTTTCCTTTTTCATTTTTTTTCTCATGATTCAGGATTTCTAAATGCTTTTCAATTTCTAATTGATTATTTGCATTATGTTGACTTAAATCATGATTATAATACACAGGATTTAAATTATTATCAACTAAATGATTATGATCAAGAGTTTCCTGTTGACATTGAAATAAAAATAGAACCAAAAAAACAATCAAGCACCTTTGCATAAGTACCTAATTTAATAAAATTATCGAATGATTTTATTTAAAGTTGGAGATAGTTTTCGTAATTATATCAATACAACTGTCTAATTGTTCTTTAGTAATAACTAATGGAGGGGCAAACCTTATTATATTCCCATGTGTAGGTTTAGCCAATAAACCATTTTCTTTCATTTTAACGCATAAATCCCATGCCGTTGAACTACTTGGTTCATCATTAATAACAATTGCGTTAAGTAACCCTTTTCCACGAACTAGGGTTACTAGTTCAGAGGTTGCAATAAATTCATTCATTTTATCTCTAAAATAGTTACCAAGATCGTAAGCTCTATCAGCTAACTTTTCATCAACAACAACCTCTAGAGCAGCTTGAGCAACTGCACAGGCAAGCGGATTACCACCAAAGGTAGATCCATGTTCTCCAGGTTGTATACATAACATTACTTCATCATTAGCAAAAACGGCAGAAACTGGAAATACACCTCCAGACAATGCTTTTCCTAAAATCAGAATATCTGGTTTAGCATTCTCATAATCTGTAGCTAACATTTTTCCAGTTCTAGCAATACCAGTCTGAACTTCATCTGCTATAAAAAGTACGTTGTACTTATCACACAATTTTCTGACCCCCTCTAAATAACCTTCATCAGGAACTACAACACCTGCTTCACCTTGTATGGGTTCAACCATAAATGCAGCAACATTTGGATCTTTTAATTCAGTTTCTAATGCATTCAAGTCATTATATGGAATAAGATCATAACCAGGCATGTAAGGACCAAATCCTTTGTAGGAAACTGGATCATCAGAACTAGAAATAGCTGCAAGTGTTCTTCCCCAAAAATTTCCTTTAGCAAAAATGATTCTTGCCTTGTTCTCTTCAATACCTTTCTTTAAATAACCCCACTTTCTTGCCAATTTATTTGCTGTTTCCCCACCTTCAACACCTGTATTCATTGGAAGAACTTTATCGTATCCAAATAAATCACACATAAACTTTTCATATTCTCCAAGTTTTGAATTATAAAAAGCCCTACTTGTCAATGTTAATCTTTTAGATTGTTCAATTAATGCATTGATGATTGTAGGATGGCAATGTCCTTGGTTTACAGCTGAATAAGCAGATAAAAAGTCAAAATATTTATTTCCTTCACAGTCCCATACAAATACACCTTCTCCTCTATCCAACACTACTGGAAGCGGATGATAATTATGAGCACCATATTTATCTTCAAGATTCATTAATGATTTAGAGTCCATAGCAATTTTTTTAACGGATTCAAATATATAAATATACCTTTGCATAATATGGAAAACCAAAAGAAACTTCAGAAGTCACTTATTTCAACTACAAGTAGATGTATGAAAGATTATAATATGATTGAAGATGGTGATCATATTATGATATGTATTTCGGGTGGAAAGGATAGTTTCACCATGTTAGATTTGATGATTCACTTTCAAAAATATGGAAATGTGAATTTTGATTTCACTGTGGTAAATATGGACCAGAAACAACCTGGTTTTCCGGAAGAAATTTTACCAAATTATTTAGATGAAATAGGAGTTAATTATTGTATCATTGAAAAAGACACTTATTCTATTGTAAAAGAGAAAATCCCTGAAGGAAAAACAATGTGTAGCCTATGTTCGAGGTTAAGAAGAGGTACACTTTATGATAAAGCAAGAGAACTAGGCTGTAACAAATTAGCTTTAGGTCATCACCGAGATGATATTATTGAAACATTTTTTCTTAATCTCTTTTTTAGTGGAAAAATGGAAGCGATGCCTCCAAAATATAAAATTGACCAAGGAGATTTAATGGTAATAAGACCACTAGCCTATTGTAAAGAAGAGGAGATTATTTCTTATTCACAATGGAAGAACTATCCAATTATCCCTTGTAATCTTTGTGGTTCACAAGAAAACCTTCAACGAAAAAAAATTAAATCTTTACTTTCAAAGTGGGAAGAAGAATACCCAAACAGAAAGTCAATAATTTTCAATGCGCTGAAAAATATTTCCCCTTCTCATTTATTGGATAATCAACTTTTTGATTTTAAAGAATTAACTACAGAGATTTTAGAAATTCCGGTAGAATAACTATTTTATTTTTCTGATAACTGATATGTGATTAGAGGTTCCAGACATGTGGAACTTCGCATTAGTATATGCAATAATCAATTTTTTAATTTTAAATTGTGTTCCCCAAGATATTCCACTTGTTCCTGGTCTTGATGTAGGTTGAAGATTCATTCTATTTAAAAAATTATACCCAAATCTAAAATGAAAATTTTCACTAAATAATAATTCTGTTCCTAGGGTTAAATGACTAAAAAAACTTCTGCCAAAATTCTCTAAGGAATTATCATTTTCTGTATTTGAAGACAACATATTCCAGCTTTCCAAATGTTTATAACTCAAGTTAAATCGTATGGGTGCATGTTCCAATTTTTTATTAATTCCTAATTCACCTGTAAAGGGGAGCCTATATTGAATGCCTGATTGATTATATTTTTTTAATGGTCCTCCTAAATTTTTAACTAAAATAAATGATCCAAAATCTTTAGACTTATCGTAATAAGTTATTGACAAATCTGATGCAAATGCTAAAGCGTTGTACTGCTCATAAAAAGAGCCGACAAATTTTAAATTTAATCCCATTTGAAGATTGTTTGTCAGTCTTTTAGCATGACCAATTTGAAGTAAAATATCATTGGCACTAAATTGTTGTCCTGAAAAATCTCCTGATGGATCAGCGTAGTCAAATTGACCATAATTACAGTAAGTAAGACTGGTAGAAAAAATGCCAATTTCATTGATTTTAAAAATATAGCTTAGGATGGCTATATCTGTATCAGCAAAGTAGTTCACATAATTCATTAATAATGAACCTTCTTGTTCTTTGGTAAGATTAGATGGTAATAATAATGATGTTGAAGGATCATGATCAAAAACACCAACATTTGTACCACCTAATGCACTAATTCTTGCTGTAGTATTAAAATTTAATGCATTAAAAGTAGTGTTAGATTGACCAAAATGAATCAAAGAAATAAAGATAAATATGGTCAATAATAAATTACGCATTAATGGATAACGATAAAATTAGATTATTATTCTTAGACATTGAATCTGAAATGCATAACATCACCATCTTCAGGTACATAATCTTTTCCTTGAATCATTAATTTACCTGCATCTTTAACGGCTGATTCAGTACCATATTTTAGATAATCCATATAGTTAATAACTTCAGCTCTTATAAAACCTTTCTCAAAATCAGAATGTATAACTCCAGCAGCTTCCGGTGCAGTCATTCCTTTTCTAATTGTCCAAGCCCTAACCTCTTTTTCACCAGCAGTAAAATACGTTTGTAAATTTAGCAACTGATAAGCCTTTTTAATTAATTTACTTACACCAGGTTCTTCTAATCCTAAGTCATCTAAAAATAGTTTTCTTTCTTCGTAATCTTCCAGCTCTGCTATATCTGCTTCAATGGCAGCACCCAGAACTAAATGTTCTGCATCTTCAGATGCAATATTATTCTTTACAACTTCAACGTAATTATTTCCATTTTTAACGGCACTTTCTTCCACATTACATATATACATGACAGGTTTAGCTGTTATCAATTGTAACTCATTTAAATATTCAATTTGTGATTTATCTAATTCAATCGACCTTACAGAGTGCCCTTTTAATAAATGCTCTTTTACTAATTCATAGGTGTCATATACCTTTTTTGCATCTTTATCACCAGATTTAGCTTTTCTTTCAATAGCTCCAAGTCTTTTCTCTATGGTCTCTAAGTCTTTTAATTGAAGTTCCATGTCAATGATCTCTTTATCAGAAATAGGATCAACTTTTCCATCAACATGAACAACATTGTCGTCATCAAAACATCTTAATACATGTATAATAGCATCAACTTCTCTAATATTAGCCAAGAATTGATTTCCAAGCCCCTCTCCCTTGTGAGCACCTTTTACAAGACCAGCAATATCAACAATTTCTATTGTTGTAGGTATTACCTTTTGAGGATTTACTAGTTCTTCTAGTTTAGTTAATCTTTCGTCAGGAACTGTAATTGTACCCACATTTGGTTCAATTGTGCAAAAAGGAAAATTTGCTGATTGAGCTTTTGCATTCGATAAACAATTGAATAAAGTTGATTTACCCACATTAGGTAAACCAACAATTCCACATTTTAAAGCCATATAGAAATATTTTAGCTCGTAAAATTAATGCTTATTTATTACTTACAACATCATAATTTAAAGAAATGAAATCTATCATAAAATGATTGTTTTTTTCGAAAGTTGTTAACACTGCTATTATGGTTGAACTATATGTTTATTTTTGAGGCATAATTTAGAGCTATGCAAGACTATAATTTAAATGAATTAAATGAACTAGGTTCACAAATAAGAAGGGATATTGTTCGAATGGTACATGCCCAAAATTCAGGCCACCCAGGAGGGTCATTGGGGTGTGTAGAATATTTTATTGCTTTATATAAGGTGGTAATGAATCATAATAGCCAGTTCAACATGGATGGCAAAAATGAAGATTTATTCTTTCTTTCAAATGGTCATATTTCTCCAGTTTTTTATTCGATACTAGCAAGAACAGGATCGTATCCGTTCTCAAACAACTTAGCAAAGTGTTTGGGATAGAAAGTTCGATTGTAGAATGAATCGATCTTCTGGCCTCGCGAAGTGCGATACATGAAACCTTGAATGAAGCTCTCGGTTTCAAACTGAGGGATAAAAATTTCTTTTGCACCGTTCTTGATCTGTTCAGCAACATCAATCAAGATATCGGCCATATCCTCAAGTGTATAGAACTTGGTGATACGTTCCCCAGCAATGAGGACTCCAGCATCAATCTTATTACGGAGATTGGAACTGAGAGATTTCCAATCGTTCTCGATTGGATAAAGACTCGAAATTGTTTTAACCATTAATCAAAAGGAGATTAGTTCAATTGTTGCGTCTGGTTGTAACCGTTGTATGAGTTTGAGAGTTCGCATGTGAGGACGACCTTTCCAACCGTACCAACCAGTCACCTTCCCAGTAGAGTGGGGAGGTTCTTTTTCGATGGACAAATATTGATCCACCGTAAAGTCAAGTATAACACTTGTTTCCCGATCTTGCAACCACCAGTGTGTTCCACCTCTCCAATCACCACTCATCATAGGATCAAGGGTGTCAGTATCAAAGAGATAATACAAAGCCTGAGTTGTATGATAACAATGACCATACATAGGATTTGTTTTATTTTCTTCTCGATACTTAGGAGTTACAAGATCGGGAGTAAGAACATCATATAGTCTTTTTTGAATTAAGGCAATCATGGAAATGTTGTATGGGATTCTTTGA
>CAJWIX010000082.1 GCA_913042175.1 uncultured Flavobacteriales bacterium | reverse complement strand
AAATTAAATTTGCCTTGAACTTTCCTATGCAATTTGCTAGTTCTTTTTCTGACTTATTTTTAATGCTTTTTACATCGCCAAACTTCTTTAAAAGCTGTAATGCTGTCTTTTCCCCAATTCCTTTTATAGTAGAAAGTTCTGTTTGTATTGTTCCTTTAATTCGTTTATTTCTATGATGGGTAATTCCAAACCTATGTGCTTCATTTCTCATATGTTGAATTACTTTCAAAGATGTAGATTTCTTATCTAAGTATAGTGGTAATTGATCTTGAGGAAAATATATTTCTTCTAACTTTTTGGCAATTCCAATGATACCTACCTTTTTGTGAAGGTTTAAAGATCTCAAACTTTTAAGTGCACTTGATAATTGTCCTTTACCTCCATCAACAACAATAAGTTGTGGTAAGTCTTCTTTTTCATTTATCATTCGTTGATACCTTCTATAGATTACTTCTTCCATAGATGCAAAATCGTTTGGTCCTTCAACTGATTTTATATTAAAAAGCCTATATTCTTTTTTGGCTGGTTTGGCATTTTTAAATACTACACATGAAGCTACTGGGTAATTACCTTGAATATTAGAATTATCAAAACATTCCATATGAATAGGCAATTCTTTTAAACGCAAGTCCAATTTTAATTGATTCAATATGTGTTTGGTTTTAGATTCAGGATCTTTTAAATGTTCCGCTTTTAATGATTCTGTTTTCTTGGCCGTAGCGTTTTTTTTGGAAAGAAGCAACAAATTTCTTTTATCTCCTCGCTGAGGAATATGAATTTTAAAAGTTGTGTCAATGGCTAATGGTTGTGGTAAAACAAGTTCTTTAATGTCCGAAAAGATGTCAGACAAATTATCGCCCAGAACATATGAGAGTATTTGAGATTCATCCTCTCCCATACTGGCTTGAACTGTTGTTGTCTTACTCTTTATAATAGTTCCATGCATAACAAGCATTGAATTAATATAAGCAGTATTGAAATCCCGAGTTAAGTTCATCACTCCTAAATAGTTAATATTGGTGTCTACTACCGTTGACTTGAATTGAAAATTTTCTAACTGTTTTATTTTAACTTTTATATTTTCAGCAGCCTCAAACTCATAGGATTTAGCATGATGGTCCATAGTTTTTCTTAAACCCTTCAAGACTTTAGCAAATTCACCATTCAAAGCAGATTTAACATGTTGTATTCTTTCATTATAAACTTCTTGACTAATCTCTCCTTGGCAACAGCCCTTGCAATTTCCAATGTAATAATCAACCGATGTATTGAATTCTCCAGATGAAATTTTTTCTTCACTTAATTGATGATTACAAGATCTAATTTCAAAACACGATTTTGCCATCTCTATAACCGCCTTTACTACTTTAACCGATGGATATGGTCCAAAGTATAATGAACCATCTTTAACTTTTTTTCTAGTGTAGAAAATTCTAGGGAACAACTCATCCTTGATACATATCCATGGGTAGGTTTTATCATCTTTAAGTTGAATATTATATCTAGGCTGATACTTTTTAATTAATTTATTTTCTAACAGTAAAGCATCAATTTCGGAATCTAAATGAATGGTTTTTACTTGAGCAACTTTACTCACCATCACTTTAGTCTTGCCATTTTCGTACTTTTTCTTATTGAAATAAGAGGAGACACGGTGTTTGAGTTTTTTGGCTTTGCCTACATATAATAAACTACCATTGGAATCGTAAAATTGATATACTCCAGGTAAATTATCTAAAACCCTTATTTGCTCCTGTAAAGAATTCAATTAAATATAGTTAATCCTAAATATAGCTAAAAAAACTCCTATTTATCTCTATTAATAGAGTAGTCAATTAATTGTTGAAATGAAGATTTTGCTGGAGAATCAGGTATCTCATTAAGCAAGGATATGGCTTTATCTCTAAATTGAAACATTTTTTCTTCAGCGTACTTTATACCCCCTTCATCAATAACCAGTTCTATAATTTTTTTGATTTTTCTCGGGTCTTGTTTTTCCTTTTTTATGGTATTGATGATGAGTTTCTTCTGGCTTTTGTCTACTTTATTTAAAACATAAATAAGTGGTAATGTCAGTTTTCTTTCCTTGATGTCGATACCAGTTGGTTTCCCAATTTTATCAGAGAATCCATAATCAAAAATGTCATCTTTTATTTGAAATGCTATGCCCACATATTTTCCAATTTCTTCCATTTTTTGAGTCATCTCTTCGCCAGCGTTTACCGAACATGCTCCTGTTCCACAACATGCAGCTACTAAGGAAGCTGTTTTTTGCTCAATAATTCTATAATAAACATCTTCAGTAATATCTAATCTTCTCGCTTTTTCCATCTGTAATAGCTCCCCTTCACTCATAGATTTAACAGCTTTTGTTACAATAGTCAATAAGTCAACTCGATTCTTTTCAGTAGTTAACAGTAGACCCCTAGATAATAAATAATCACCTACTAAAACAGCTATTTTATTTTTCCAAAGGGCATTAATAGATAGAAAACCTCTTCGTTCTGAAGCATCGTCAACAACATCATCATGAACTAATGTAGCAGTATGTAAAAGTTCGATAAGAGAAGCGGCAATGTAAGTCCCCTCTGTGATTTCACCATGCATTTTTGCAGCAAGAAAAACAAATAAAGGGCGGAGCTGTTTGCCTTTTCTTTTAATGATGTAATGCGTTATTTTATCCAATAGTGCCACATCACTTTTCATAGATTCTTTAAACTTTTGTTCAAAGAGAATCATCTCATCATGAACGGGAGACTTTATTTGTTCAACTATTGTAGCCAAGGAGCAAATATCATCAAATTAATGGATTGTTCTAAAAATGAGTAAGCTTATTTGGGATTAAAAGACTGTTTTTAATGTAATAGACTTTTTATGGTTAATGACTAAACCATCTTCTCCAAATGCTTCGAAGTAAATTAAATAAATGCCTATTCCCGCTTTTTGATTGTTTAGATTGGTTCCGTCCCAAGTAAATTGTCCTTCCGTACCCAGCAGCTCATTGCTTAAAAGTTGTTTGATCAATCTCCCTGATTTGTCATAAATATTGGCATTCCCCACCATGCCAGATGTGGTAAGTTGATATGAAAAAACAGCAACATCATCATATCCATCATTATCTGGCGAAAAAACTTCTGTTTGTACTTCAAATTGATCCGCTCCAGTTAACTGATTAAATCGTTGAGAATTTTCCATTCCTGGAGTCCCCCATCCAATGGATTCAGCAGCACTAGTCCAATTTGAAATTACATTTGAATTTTCGCTACTTATTATCTTCTCCAAAGAAACTCCTTCAGGATCATTAATAAGTTCAAAATGCATATCATCTGAGTAGCTAAACTTATCTACAATATTTGAGTCAGGGGTAAGTAAATATATAGTAGCTGAATCATTGGGGAAGCTGGGCAAATCCATTTGAATCATTTTTGCAGAATTATGGGTGAAAAAATCTGCAATTGTAGATGCTGTATCCTCTGTAAAACAAACTATTTCAGATGCTGCCAAAACGTAATGCTCATCTATCTGTTTATAATTCCCTATCTCCGCGTCAGAAGCGTCATAATCAGCAATAAAATAATGATATAAATCTATGCTGCTATTTGAAGCGTTATAAAATTCTACAAAATCTGAGCTTCCAGCAAAAGGATCAAAAAGCAATTCGTTAAATAAAATATCTCCCTTAGATGCGGTGTCAGGAACTATGATATTAATTGTAGTATCAAGTAAATTTCCAGATAAATCTTCAATGTTATTGATATCTAAAATAAGTGTATCGTTGGATATAAATGGGTTATTAAAAAGCAATTCGAACCCTGTTGTTCCAACTGATATAATCAATGGATTTCCATTGTTAAAGTTGAGGTTGTAATTAGTGATTTGTTCTGCACTTGATGTTACTGGTTCGTTGTATTGTATTTCGATCAATTGAGCACCTTTTACAAATGCTGTAGATACCTGAGGTGCATCATTATCAACTATAGTATTACCAGTTAAAATAATATCATCAAAATAAAAATTGTCTGTATTAGATGTTGTACGCTTACACCATACTCCAATAAATGTAGAAAAGAGATGATTATTGTCTGTAGCACCACCTTCATAAATAAAATTTGTACCTCCTAAACTATCGCTTAACAACTCCCAATTACCGTTAACATCCCTATTTACTTTAACTCTGAATTCAGGATTAACTCCATATGCCCCATTTAACCCAGTAGCTAATAATGTAGTGTTTATTCCATCTTGCCTGTATAGTTTAATTTTATCAGTTGAACCATTTTCACCTACTCTTATAAAGTATCCATTTAAGCTTCCTTTAAGGTTTGCATTGTCAGATGTGAGATAAAATCTAAAATTATTACTATTGGATGGAGACAGGTCTAACTTAACATAGAATTCCCAAGAAACATTACTACTAAAGTCTAAAATACCTGTTTCAACGGAAAGAAAAGAAGTGTCTGTAACAGAAGGAGCGTTCAGCTGTAATTCATTATTAGTATTAACTATAAAATTATTTACATCACCTTGCCATGTAGGATTATTTGTGAAATCTCCATCTGAAAAATCTTCATTTATTTGCGCGCAAATTTGAACAGCAATAAAAGGAATGATAAACAATAAAAAATGAGGTCTCATATTCTTCTTATCTAGAAAATAAATATACTACTTTTGGTTAAAACAAAACGATGAAAATTGCGATTGTAGGTTGTACCGGATTGGTTGGTTCAGTTATTTTAAAAGTTTTAAGAGAATTAAAATTACCCATTACCAGTTTATTTCCTGTGGCATCTGAAAAAAGCATAGGCAAAGAAATTTGGTTCAATAACCAGTCAATTAAAATAATTGGAATTGAAGAAGCGCTTCAAGAAAAACCTGCCATGGCTATTTTTTCAGCAGGTGGAACAATCTCAAGAAAATGGGCTAAAACTTTTGCAGAAAATGGTATAACAGTAATTGACAACTCTTCTGCATGGAGAATGGATCAAGATGTTCCATTAGTAGTTCCAGAAATTAATGGACACCTACTCACACCAAATGATAAAATCATTGCAAACCCAAATTGTTCTACAATTCAAATGGTACTCGCCTTAAAAAATATTTATGAAAAATTTGGGCTTAAAAGAATTGTTGTTTCTACCTATCAATCTGTTTCTGGAACAGGTGCAGCTGCAGTTGAACAAATGAACAATGAACGAAAAGATAATTTTAACAACAAGGTTTATCCACATCAAATTGATTTGAATTGTTTTCCTCATGGAGGAGATTTTTTACCAAACGGGTATACCTCAGAAGAATTAAAATTAGTTAATGAAACAAGGAAGATCTTTAACGATGAAACCATACAAGTATCTGCTACAGTTGTTAGAATTCCTGTTATTGGAGGACATAGTGAGGCAGTAAATGTAGAGACTCATAAGCCATTTAATATGGAAGAAATTAAAGATGCCTTAATTAACACCAATGGAATTGTAATACAAGATTTGCCTGATGAAAATCTATACCCAATGCCTCTTACTGCTCATGAAAAAAATGAGGTTTTTGTTGGGCGTATAAGAAGAGATGACACCATTGAAAATGGATTTAATATTTGGATTGTAGCAGATAATTTAAGAAAAGGAGCTGCTACAAATGCTGTTCAAATTGCTGCTCACCTCATAGAAAACAATTTAGTTTAATTCCTATGGCGCTTTCTTCTGAAAAGTCTTCATATTTAGGAACTGAACCTATCCCAAAATTATTATTAAAACAATCATTACCTGCTGCAATAGGCTTTATGGTCATGTCGCTAAATATGGTTGTAGACACCTTCTTTGTTGGGCAATACATAGGAGGATTAGCCATTGGGGCTATTTCAGTAACTTTTCCTATTTCATTTCTTTTCTCTTCCATTGGAATGTCCATAGGTATTGGTGGGGGAAGTATCGTTTCAAGAGCTTTAGGTAGTAATGATAATCAGAAAGCACAATTAGCATTTAATAATCAAATTATGCTCACCCTAATTTTAGCATTTTTTGTAATTGGAGTCGGGGTTTTTCTAAAGTATCCCATGTTAGATTTATTTGGAGCCAAAGATGGAATTTTGCCATTAGCAGACACCTACTTTTCTATAGTCTTAATAGGTATTCCCTTTTTAGCACTATCTATGATGGCTAATAATAACTTAAGAGCAGAAGGGAAAGCAAAGGTATCTATGATAGTTCTTCTTATCCCTTCATTTGTGAATGTATTATTAGATTATGTATTTATTGATTTGTTTGATTGGGGTATGGCTGGTGCTGGCTGGGCTACAACAATATCCCATTTAGGCTGTGCCGGATTTATTATCTATTTTTATGTAAGTGGAAAAGGAGAATTAAAAGTAAAACCTGTTTTATTCAAATTAAAAAGTGAAATTGTTGGAGAAACTTTTAAAATTGGTTCCGTAACCTTAGTACGACAAGGCACCATTAGCATTTTGGCAATTTTACTAAACAACACCCTTTATCATTATGGAAGTTTGTCTGGAGGAATTGGAGGTGATGTGGCAATTTCAGTATATGGACTTGCTACTAGAATGGCTATGTTTGCCTTGTTTCCTTTGATAGGTATTGCACAAGGTTTTATGCCCATTGCAGGGTATAATTATGGGGCTGGAAATTACAGTAGGGTTAAATCTGTTATTAATGTTTCCCTAATATCTGGGTTGGTCGTTTCATTTGTTATTGCCACTATTTTACTTCTTAGTTCTAACTTCATTCCCTATATTTTCACCAAGGATCCAGCATTAATTAAACATGGTCCAACAGCTATCTTTTGGATCTTTTTATCAACTCCAATTTTGGTTTTTTTACTCATTGCTCCATCTTACTATCAAGCTATTGGAAAAGCATTGCCAGCCCTGCTATTGACCTTAACAAAACAAGGTATTTTCTTAATTCCGCTAGTGGTTTTTTTACCGCTATTTTTTGGGTTAGAGGGCATATGGTACTCATTCCCCATATCTGACTCCATTTCTGCTATAATTTGCTATTACTTTCTTAGAAAAAGCACTAAAAAATTACATTTTAATCAGCTTTAAAATAGCATGAGATTCAGGATCTTCAGCAATTAAATGTAAAGTGTAAACTCCTCTTTCGATGTAGCTGATATCAACTTCAATATCTATGATATCTGTATAACTTGAGAAGTAAATAACTTTTCCATTAAAATCCAAAATCTGAATTTCTAATCCTTTGACTTGATTTCCAAAATCTAAATGAAATGAATTCATAGTTGGATTTGGGTATAATAATGGAACTTTTTCAAAAGAGTTTTCAAAAACAATAACATTACCTATGCCTTCACACAATGAAGTATCAACACAATTATTTTGCGTCACTTCAACTGCATAACTTCCATTAGAAGTGGCAAAGAATGTTTGATTTGTTTCTCCATTAATTGCCGCATATCCGTTGTTACAATCTAACCATTGGTAAACAGCATTGGCTGGCAATGCAACAAGATTAGGTGCATTATTGATAATGTCAGCTTGCAGTTGATTAATGGTTAAGTCTAAATAAATTATACTATCACATCCTGAAATATTAGTTGTAGTGTAAGAAGCTGTGTTATTACTTGATGTATATGTAACCCCATTAATCCAAGTGTAAGAATTACACGCTGTTACATTTTGATTAGTTGTAGAGCTATAATTTATTGTTAAATCTAAATTTACAATACTATCACACCCCCCTAAATTTGTTAATGTATATGTAGCTGAATTATTACTAGAAGTATAGGTTTGTCCATTTACCCATGTGTATGAATCACAAGCGGTAATTTGATCTATTGTATTATTTACATTATAAATAGTAAGATCCAATTGTATAATACTATCACATCCTGCAGCATTTGTTAAAATATGAGTTGCCGTATTGTTGTTAGAAGTATAGGTATTTCCATCAATCCAAGTGTAACTATTACAGGCCAGCTGTTGATCTACTACAAAGTCAGATTGTCCAATTGTTAAATTCAAACCAACTATACTATCACATCCAACTGAATTGGTTAAAATATGAGTAGCTGAGTTATTGTTAGCAAAATAGGTCTGTCCATTTATCCATGTATATTGATCACAAGCAGTAACTGGGGGATAAAAAGATGAACTGCAAAAATTAAACTTCGTTATTGGCCTGTTCGTTGATACGCTAGAAGCACTTATTGATGAACATGCATAATTCACATCGCTATAATAAAAATTTGATGAATTAAAAGGAGTATTTTCATATGGCGTTGACCAATTGTTGGTGTAATTGTAATTTAAATTATCATAACAAATTTCAATAACTAAATTAGAAACACCATCCCACTCATAAGCTGTGTCAAAATCAAGCTGATTCCATCCTAAATTTACAACAAATGTTTTGGGTTGATAAATAGTGAATAATCCAGTTTCCCAACTTGAAGAAAGCGAATTCAACTGAGTACATCCCATTTTAATGGTATAATCATAAAATGTAGAAGTAGATGAATTAGAATATAGCGTTTGCCATGCTATGTTCGTAATTTTACCTCCATAAATACCCATAGCATTCAGTTCAGAAGCTTTATACAAAAACTGATGCCTTGCATTTTTATAATAATTCCCAAATGGGGCTGGCCAGCCTGTTGAATTATTGTAGCCTGCACTTGTACCTAATGTTACTTGATTGCTATTAATACAAGTTAAATCTGAATTAGCTCCACAATAATTTATGGCATTTGTAGATGAGTTATTAATGGTTAAATCTAAAGTTACCACACTATCACAACCAAAACTATTGCTAAGGATGTATGTTGCTCCGTTAGTACTACTTGTATAAGTATTCCCGTCTATCCATGTATAGCTATCGCATGCCGATACCACCTCAGTACCATAAGAATTATTACTAATAGTTAGATTTAAATTTACTAAACTATCACAGCCATGAATATTTTGTAAAGTATATGTAGCTGTATTGTTATTAGCAACATATGTAATCCCGTTTATCCATGTATAACTCCCACAACCAGTCAATACATCTGTAGTGGTATCTGTAGTATGTATAGTTAGGTTTAAGCTGACTAAACTATCGCAGCCGCCTATATTAGATAATAATTGAGTTGCTGTAGTGTTATTAGATGTGTAAGTTACACCATCAGACCACGTATAACTATTACATGCAGATTGTACATCAACTACGTTTTGAGGTTGATGTATCACCAAATCTAATCCAACTACACTATCACATCCTGCTAAATTTGTAAGAGTGTAGGTAGCCGTATTGTTGTCATTAAAATATGTAACTCCATTTATCCAAGTATAACTATTGCATGCATTAATTACAGCAACATCTCCACTGGTAATATCTAATGTTAAATCATCAATAGACCATTGGTCATATCCAGATCCAGAGTTTGAATTTTGCTTAATCCTCAAATAGGTATTGGAACTGTAAGCATTTGAAGGAATTGGTGTATTTATGTATACGTAGCCACCTGTTTGGTATTGCCCTAGGCTATAAGTTGTAATGGTATACCAAGTTGATCCATTAAAAGAATATTGCAATTGTACTTCTTCACCTGAATCCACTGTTTCACATGAATTAAAACTTGATCCATATTGTAAATAAAAACTAACAGAGCTTGTCCCCTGTATAGTCAATCCAGTTGAAGAAATGTATCTGCTTCCCGCTTGTGTAAAATATAAAGAATTGTTTCCGCTATTTACCCCACAATAATTACCAATGTATCCTCCACTGTATGACCAATATGCTCCATTTACACCAGATTCAAAATCTGTTGTATGATTAGTTGCCAGCGTATTGTTGTTTGAATTATTGATCGTTAAATCTAATGTAACTACACTGTCACAGCCTACTGCATTAGTCAATGTGTAAGTAATGTTATTGCTACTGCTTGTGTAAGTATTGCCATCTATCCAAGTATAACTGTCGCATGCTGTAATCATTTCTGAACCATGAGAAGTATTATTGACAACTATTGAAACCGTATCTGAATAAACACACCCATTTATGGATGAAAAATCTGCATATACTATAGTATCATTTATTGCATTAATTGTAATGGAATAAGCAGAGCTTCCCGTACTCCATGAAATAGCGTTGGCATTGTTTAGAGAAAGGGTAACTAAGTCGTTATTACAAATGGTATCGTGAGAGGATAAAATTGAATTTTGAGTGGCAGATTCTACAAAAACAGTATAAAAACTGGTATCTACTTGCCCATTGACATGTGTTGCCACAACATAATACGTTGTAGTTGATGTAGGTGAAACCGTTAAATTATTAAGCGTGTCTCCTGATGACCAAACAAAATGAGAAGCTGATGCACTAATTGCATTTAAAGTAGTGGAGTCACCCAGGCAAATGGTATCGTTAATGGAATTAACAATTTGAACGGAATCGATCGTTGAATGAAAAACTAAAGTACGTTTGTATAATCTTCCCCAATTACCCAAACCATCTTTTACTCTAATATTCAATAAATTGGTATCTGTGCTAAAAGTATTATTATACTGATCTACGATAGTTTCTACAGATTCATTAAATGAACCGTCTTCAGCTAGTATCGCAATACCATTACCCACGCCAGGATCTGTCGTACCCCAAAAGTATTCCGCCTGCACTAAGTTTGCGTCTCTGTATATGCTGTTGTCATATTGGTATACAGTACGCTTATACAAGCGCCCCCAATTTCCAGAAGCGTCCTTAATACGTATGTTAAATAAATTTACCCCTGAAGTTGGCAACGTACCAGTTCCCATTACAGCCTCTATGGCCTCATCAAATGCTCCGTCATACACCATCAATACTGTGCCACTTCCAGCACCAGGGTCTGTCGTACCCCAAAAATATTCCGCTTGCTGAATTGTACTTTGTGCAAAACCCAAAGAAGAAAAGAAAAAAACAAAATATAGTAAGAGAATTCTCACAAAAATTACTTTACATGAGCTGCCTTTGCGTTGATGGTTGCAGATTGGCCTGTCCAATATTCAAAAGGCAT
>CAJWIX010000081.1 GCA_913042175.1 uncultured Flavobacteriales bacterium | reverse complement strand
GTGTTAGGCCTGCCGCTAGCGTTCATCCTGAGCCAGGATCAAACTCTCCATTGTATTTATAATTTTAAGTTTTGTTGAAACAAATCTCAGGGTTTGCTAGTCTTTTAATTCTTAACTTCAATACTTCAAAGAACTTAAATATTTTAAGCGACAATTTAATGTCTGAAAATCTTTTTTAATTGCTTACGAAACCTCTTTAGATTTCACAATTGGCCGGCAAAGGTAATTTAATAATTAAATCAAACAAACATTTAGTAAAAAAATTTATAAAAAATTTTATTCACTTAAACCCCCATTCAATACCTAAATAACTTTTGCGGGTGCAAACATAACACGAATATTCAGAATCAACAATTTATTTGTAATAAAAATCAAAAAAAATCACCTTAAAATTCGCATTAAATTGAAAATCAACACTTAAGGGTTTGAACTGCTTACTTTTATAATTTGACCATTTAAAAGTTTATCTCCATTAATTATTATAGAATCAATAAATCTAGCCATTTGATTTGGAGAAGTTTCTGCCGTATAATTTGGGAATGCCTTACTGAGCATTTCAGTCTGCACCGCTCCCAAGGCTAAGGCATTTACTCTAATGTTGTGTGGTTTTAACTCTTCATATAAACATTCAGATAAAATAGAAACTGCTCCTTTTGAAGAGCTATATAATGATAATCCTGGAAATTTAGATGAGTTCATAACTCCTCCCATACTGCTAATATTTAGAATATGCCCTCTTGCATTGGACAGCCTGCTGAGAAGTAACTGAGACAAATTAAAAATACCCCAAAAATTAGTGTCCATAACCTGCTTATAATCTTCATAGTTAATTTCCTCAAATGGTTTATTTACTAAGAATCCAGCATTATTTACCAATAGATCAATTTTATCAATATCAATAAATGAGTCAATAGAAGCTGAGTTTAGTTGTGTAATGCTCTCCGCTAAAAATTTAAAATTCTCCTTTTTATCAAGCTTATTTTTAAGTTCGTTTAATTTCTTTTCATTTCTTGAAATGCCATAAACAAAATGGTCTTTGGACCAGATTTTAACTAATTCTGCTCCTATTCCTTGAGAACAACCTGTAATTACAATATTCAAATTATTAGTTTTTTATCCAATATAAAGACTTTACAATCTCATTATTGGATTTTATATTTAATATATAACAACCGCCATGTAGTTTAGACAAATCGAATTCACCATCACCTATTGTGTTATATGATCCATGAATTTTCCCAGCTAAATCGACAAGTTCAATATTATACAATTTCTGTTGAGAAGGTAATTTCAACACCAAATTACCAGATGAAGGATTGGGGTGTATTTTAACTTCATTTAAATCTCCCTCTTTAATTGAATTCGTATTTACACAAAAATCATGAGATTCTGAAGAACCAAAATTAGCATTATTGGCTGTCATAGTCAGAAATGTATTGGTATTCCATTGGTCTTCCATTTTGAAATTACCATTGACACTACACTCAGTATATTGAGCCCCTTGCATACCATCTCCATAGGTGTCATATATGGTAAAATTATAGCATCCGTTTTCTAAGCAAATAATTTCATTTACAGTGTATCCATTTGGCTGAACATCAGCATAATAATTTGAAGGCACTTCCCATAAAATATTATTAATACTATCCTTAATTTGCCATGATATTTCACTTCCCCAACAATCTAATTCAATTTCTAAATTCAACAAGGTCGTATTGGGATAATTTGAGAAATTTTTTACATAACTATTGTTTGTGTTGTTTTGATCAGTTTGTGCATTTACAGATGTAATCCTAACCTCTATTTCATGATCACCTGCATTATAGACAGGAATGGAATTTGAAAATGTAATGGTTGTAAAGTTATTGTTGGCTATTGAACCAACCCACTGATGCTGTTGGATAATAGCTCCGTCAACAAGTATATCAAACTCTGCTTCTGTAATATTATTAGCGCCATTGTTTTTAAAAACAAATTCTAAAGGGATGTAAGCTGAGCAAAATACGTCTGATGATAATTCAATACTAGTAATGGCCCCATCCAATGCTTGTGTAGGAGTATTTGGACTATACCCATCTAATTGGTTAACTCCTGAATTATTGGGGTCTAACCAATTGCTTAGTTTTTTGGTAGGATTTGAAGAATTATTTCCTGTCCAAGACATAGAAAATTTACCAAAAAAATCGCTTAAAAAATTTCCACAAGCTGCAGAACCTCCATACAAATGCCCTACTAAATGATGATTTTGATCCCAAAGCCCAGCACCTGATGACCCCCCCTCGGTTGTAGTAGAGCGCTCCCATGTTTCTACCTCCCACATATTATTACTAATTCCCGTTTGACTTGAAGATTGTAAGGGATCATCGTCAAAAGAAATTTTCTTAACATCTCCACTAGGGTGATGTATACATACTGCTGTTGATGAAATTACACCTGAATTATTCCACCCTGCATAAAATACATCATAACTTGATGGTGGCACACTGTTAAGTTCTACCAGTCCAAAGTCAGAATCATCATTAGAAGATATAAGTGAAGACCCATTTATTGTTTGTGGCGATCCGCTAGGAGCTTGACTGTTGGCTACTGCCTGTGATCCACAAATAGGACTATCGTAGTTAAATCTAAATACTGCATTTCCCATGTTCTGTGGATTACAGTGATATGCTGTTAAAACATATGGTGTTCCGTCTTGTGCTGTATTATTAACTAAAGTACCCGTACAAAGAGATCCTCCACTAACAATTCTAACAACTGACTTTATTTCATTTGTCCATGGCAAGCCATCGTTACAAATAACATCCATATTACAAGCCCCCGATTCATTAACTTTTAAACCTAAAACATGATCTATATCCTTGTAACCGTGAATGATTTCACCAATACGAAGCATTGAATTACCCATCTGGTCAAAAGGTTCATACATCTCAATAATTACTTCATTAGCATGGATTAGATCAGTGCCAAGCGTGTTCTTCTTATTATTATTGTGTGATGTGTAAGCCCCCAATAATTTTTTATGATTAGAGCTGTAAATGTGAACATGCGCATTAGGAGCAAGTTTAAATTGATCAAAAATAAAATTCAATGAAATGGCAGATTGAGATTTTACCATCAACCTTCCCACTCTACCCTTTTTGATGATATCCCAAAAAAAGAAATTATAAGCATCTAATTCTACATCAAGCTCTACTCCGAACTTAAATGCACTTTTTTGTAGCTGAGCTAAAGAGTCGTTTTCTCTAATTGCTTCCTCAATATATTTGTTAGGAAGGGTGAACTCTGGTACACTATTGAAATTTTTATCATGACTAAAATGCCAAGAAAGTGGACCACCAACATCAATGGTTTGTGCAAAAATGGAACCTGTAAAGACTAAAAAAAAACCTAAAAAAAACTTTTTCACCAATTAAATTTGATCACACTAAAGTTACAAAAATCAATCGAAGTCTATCGTAACTTTTGCACTTGCTGGGTGTGATTGACACGCTAGAACAAATCCATCTTCCACTTCCTGATCTGACAATGCGTAATTAGCATCCATGATAACTTTACCTTCAGTAACTTTTGCCTTACATGTACAACAAACTGCTCCTTTACAAGAAAAAGGAACATCCATATCATTATCCATAGCTGCATCCAAAATAGAATCTCCGTCTTTATTCAAGTTAAATTCTACCTCCTCATCATCATAAATTACTGTAACTAATGCCTCTCCATCAAAATTCTCATCGACTTCTTGATTTTCTTGTTTCTCGGCCATTAATACAGGAGTAGTGAATAATTCAAACTTAATTTTAGTATCCAAAACACCAAATTCTTCTAAAGCAGCTTTTACATTAAATATCATTTCTTCTGGACCGCATAAATAAAAAGCATCTGCATTTAAGCATGATAAATCTGCCTTTATTAATTCAGTGGCCTTGCTTTTAGATATTCTGCCTTCGAAAAGAGGGTTATTTATTTTTTGTCTTGAATATATGTAATTGACTTTGAGTTTATCTCCAGCTAATTCTTCGAGCGTGTCTTTAAAAATGACATCATTATCTGTCTTGTTACTGTAAAATAAAGTAAATGATGATTCAACCTCATCCATTTTTAGTTGCTTTATCATCGACATAATTGGAGTAATACCAGAACCTGCAGCAAAACCAACAAATTTTCTTTTATTGGTTTGATCTGTTTGGAGGGTGAAATTTCCTTCAGGAGTCATGACATCAATCTTATCATTAACCTTTAATACCTCATTTAGATAAGTTGAAACTACACCGTTTTCTACTTTCTTGACAGCAACCGTAATATCTTCATCAGAAGATGAACATATGGAGTATGATCTTCGACACTCTTCATTATTAACCTTAAGTTTTAGTGTGAGGTACTGTCCTGGAGTAAATTCATATACATTTTTAAGTTCTGCTGGAACATCAAATGATATAGATACTGTATCGGAAGTTTCTTTTTTTATTTCTTTTACATTAAGAGAATGAAATTCTGGCATTTTAATTTATTTTGAGGCTTGCAAAAATTATTATTTTTTTTGTAATAATAAAGATTGTTACGTAATACTATAACAAAATATAATATGGAATTCAAAAATATCCTGATAGAAAAGAGAATTAATTGTGTAATTATTTCCCTAAATAGACCAGACGTACTCAATAGCTTTAATTACGCTATGGCTGATGAATTTTTAATGGCGTTTGATGATGCAGAAAAGGATGATTCAGTTAGAGCAATTCTAATTACTGGTGCAGGAAGAGCATTTTGTGCTGGACAAGATCTAGAAGAAGCCACTAAAAAAAATGGACCTAGCATTGATGAAATAATTGATCATACTTACAATCCTATTTGTTTGAAAATTTACCATGCTGAAAAACCAGTAATATGTTACGTGAATGGTGTTGCTGCTGGAGCTGGTGCTAATTTGGCCCTAGTTTGTGACATAACTTTGGCCGCTAAATCAGCCAAGTTTATTCAGTCTTTTATTAATATTGGCTTGGTGCCAGATACAGGAGGAAGCTTTACCCTACCCAGAGCTATAGGAAAGCAAAAAGCAGCTGGCCTTATGATGAGTGGAGATAAATTAAGTGCTGAAGAAGCAGAGAGAATTGGCATGATTTATCAATGTGTTGATGAGGAGATCGGGCTTAATGAAGCCATTAAACTAACTGAAAAAATAGGTGCAATGCCCACCAAAAGCATTGGCTACATTAAACAACTTTTGAAATCCTCAAACGATAATTCATTAGAACAACAACTTGATTTAGAAAAAAAGCTACAAAAAGAAGCAGCATCTAGCTATGACCATAAAGAAGGTGTTCAAGCATTTTTTGAAAAGAGAAGACCTATTTATAAAGGAAAGTGACTTAGTTACGAACTAAGTTCATTTCATCTACTAAGTGACCAGCTCCGGCATAGATATCAATTACCCATAATACGTATCTGATGTCAACCATGATATTACGGCAAATATCTTTGTCAAAAAGCACATCGCTCATGGTGCTTTCCCAACTTCTATCAAAGTTAATACCCACTAATCTACCATAGGCATCTAAAGCAGGACTTCCTGAATTTCCACCAGTAGTATGATTTGAGCCCAACAAACACACATTTAGCGTTCCATTTTTACCATATCTTCCGTAGTTTTTTTCTTCATAAAGATCTAGTAATCTTTGTGGCACTTCAAAATCAGCTTCACCTGTATTGTATTTCTCCACAATACCATCAATAGTGGTAAACCATGTGTATTCCATACCATCCCTAGGTGCTGAGCCTTCTACTTTACCATAGGTTAATCTTAATGTTGAATTGGCATCTGCCCAAAATGATTTATTTGGGTATGTATTCATTAAGCTGTTTACATATTGCTTCATTAATTTTTCTTCTTCTAAAGTCATTTTACTGAAACCTGGTCTTACCTCACTTAAAAAGTGATCTAATAAAGATTGTGCTAAATTGTAAATAGGATCTTTTTTCAACTTCTTTTGAAATGACTTTTGACTTCCTTGAAGTAATTTTCCTACCTGTTCTTTATTGTGCAATTTGCTTTTTTTATACAAAGCGGCTACCATCTCCTCTGTTGACTCATATTTACTAATTAAATCTAAAAGCTCAGGAGATAATGCACTTTTGTTTACATGCTTTACATAAATTGGAACCAATGATGCAAAGACCTTTTTATCGATGTCTACATCATAGTTCTTAAAAAAGTTTTGCATGGATTCTGATTTTTTCTTGGCGTCTTTTTCAAATTCTTTTGACTTCATTAAGCTATTGAACCCTGTGGCCCATCTAATCATTTCTGGCCCATAGTAATAAAACTCTATAAACATATTATAAGCCATCTGAGCATCTACTTTTTTGTCTTCCAACTCAAAAAGCTGATTTAGCAATGCTTGATTTTGAGTGTTTTTTGCCAACCAATCTTTTTCAATGGCCAGTTTTTTCTTGACTGCCTCTTTTTTACGAAGACCTAAATCTTGTCCAATCCACTTTTTGTAAGCATTACTAATACGTGATTGTTTTGACGCATATTTGATGTAAGTTGATTCATCCATAGACATGGCGGCATCAATGTGTCTTAGACTGTTTTTACGCATTTCAATTCTTGCCGGTAGTAATTTAGCAATGTAATTATCCACTGCTTTTGAAGTCAAGTATTGAGAAGTTCTTCCAGGAAATCCAAAAACCATGGTGAAATCGTCTTTTTCTACTCCATCAATGGCTATGTCTAAAGCCTTAGGTGCTTGGTAAGGAATATTTTCATCTGAAACATCTGCTGGCTCATTGTCTTTATTGGCATATATTCTAAACATAGAAAAATCACAAGTATGTCTTGGCCATACCCAGTTATCGGTGTCCCCACCAAACTTTCCCATGGCACTTGGTGGTGCACCAACAAGACGAACATCTTTATAGGTTTTGGAAACAATCATAAAGTACTTATTACCATAATAAAACGGCTTAATAGTGGCTTTATAATTTGGCTGATTTACTGCAGCTTTTTCAATGGATTTGATGTTTGACCTCATTTTTTTCTGTCCATCTTCAGTGTTTTCATCTTTAACTCCTTCCAATACTTTTTCTGTGACATCCTCAATACTTACAATAAAGGTGGCTGTAAGGCCTGGGTTTTTCAACTCTTCTTTCATTGACATCGCCCAAAACCCATTCTTGAGTAAATTATTTTCAAGAGAACTATGCTGTTGAATTTGACTATATCCACAATGGTGATTGGTTAAGATTAACCCCTTTTTACTTACAACTTCTGCTGTACATCCACCTCCAAAATGGACAATGGCATCTTTAAGACTTGATTTGTTGATACTATAAATGTCTTCAGCCGTTATTTTCATGCCTTCACTTTGCATTTGACCTTCTAAAACTTTTAACAAAGAAGGAATCCACATGCCCTCGTGCGCATGTAAAACATTAAAAGAAAACAGTAAAACAATAAGTAAACTTTGGGTAACCTTTTTCATAATTTTAAATTGAAGTGCGAATATATACAAAAGGGTTCTTATTTATATTTTATGATGCATTTGATTTGTATTCAAGTATATTTGCCGCAATATGACGGTACTTGAACATATTTTTTATCTCTGTATTGTATATATGGTGTTTAATTTTATTTGGTGGTTTGTGGTTCAGCTACCCAAAACATTAATTTTTGGACTTAAAAACAATTTAATTGTTGACCACACCATAAAAGCAATTCGCTACCTTTTTATTAGTACGCTAACCTATTCTACAGCTGTTCGATTTTTGGAAGAGGAATATGATCAACCCGCTCTAATTTGGGGCGTTTTTCTTAGCGGTGGCATTTTACTAACCCTCTATTTGGCTGGAAAACTCAATAAAAAACAAAATTTATTCAAATTTGCTGCATCAGTATCTACCAATTTTAAATTTGGTAATCCCCTACAAAAAACCAATGAACTCTCTTATGAAAAACATTTAGTGGGGGTTTCCATTGTGGTTTATGCTGCCTGTGTTGGCTTACCTGACACCATTGGATATTTCTTTGACAACAACCCTGTTAATTATTGGTTTTTGATTACTATAAATGACATTTACCAAGCCCCTATTCTTAAATGGATTTTTGGTTTTGCTGGAATCATTTTTATGTTAAATATGATTCAAAGAGGGATAACTTACACCCAACTTTTAATTATGAAAATTTCTGGAAAAGAACCAGAAAAAAAAGAAAATCCACTGGACAATATCATGAAAGAATTTGAGAAAATGAATAACCCAAACACCAACCAATCCACAGAAAAAGTTGATTTAGAGGATGATCTTTATGTGGATTTTGAGGAAATGGATGAAGACGAAGACGACACTAAATGAATATTGTAGTTAGAACATATGCTGGTTTTGAGGAAATCCTTGCTCGTGAGGTTAATCAAATTACTGGAATTTCTCCAAATATAGGCAAGAGAGCTGTATACCTAGAAGGAGGACAACAAGAAATTTATTTACTTAACCTGTGGTGTAGATTGGCATTGGATGTATTGGTTGAACTGCATCGATACAAGGCTAAAAATGAACAAGAGTTATATAAAGGAGCTTTCCAATATGATTGGACTAAGGAATTTACACTACATGAGACTTTTATGCTAAATAGTGTAGTGCATTCTACTCATTTTAACCACTCTAAATATGTTGCTTTAAAAGTAAAAGATGCTATTGTTGATCAGTTTAAAAAAGCAACTGGTAAACGACCGAATGTGGATAGGGAAAACCCTGATCAACGCTTTTTAGTTAGAGTAACTCAAGATAACGTTCACCTACTGTGGAACACATCTGGTGACCCACTTTACAAAAGAGGCTATCGAAGCATAACCGGTGTTGCGCCATTAAACGAAGTTTTGGCTGCAGGCATATTGACTTTTTCTGACTGGGATATTCAAACTCCGCTTATTGACCCCATGTGTGGTTCTGGAACATTTTTGTGTGAAGCGCTCATACAAGCTAAACAAATTGCTCCTGGACTAATGAGATCTGTTTTTGGATTTATTAAACATCAAACCTATGACCATGAACTATGGGAAAAACTAAAAAAAGAAGCAGAGAAAGCACAAAAATCTGTTCAACCTCAACTTTATGGTTTTGATAAACTCAATAAATTGGTTTTTGCCACCAGAACACATTTGAATCATATTTCCCCCAATGATGCTATAATAAAAGAAGCTAATTTTTTTCAACTTAATAAACCCATTGAAAAGGCGATGTTGATTATGAATCCGCCCTATAATGTAAGGTTACCTCAAGAAAAAATTCATGAATTTTATAACTCTATTGGTAGTCGATTAAAACACCACTGGGAAGGATGTGACGCTTGGATTTTAAGCGGAAACTTAGAAGCTATAAAACACCTTGGACTTAGACCCAAAAGAAAAATAAAACTCTACAACGGACCTATAGAAACCAAGTTGGTTCATTTGCCTTTATACAGAGGAAGTAAAAAACAAAAATCTAACCCGTAACCACCTTGCGTTTTAGGGTAAAAGCCATAATCCCTATGGCTAAAATGGAGCTCACTATAAGTAAAATAAAACAGGCATCCCAACCATAGCTATCAGCAATAGCACCTATAATAAGTTCTGCACATAATGCTCCTCCAACATAACCAAATAAACCTGTAAAACCAGCAGCTGTGCCTGCCGCTTTTTTTGGTACAAGATCTAAAGCAAAAGCACCAATAATCATAACTGGACCATAAATTAAGAATCCAATGGCAAATAATGCAATGAGGTCTATGCTTGGATTTCCTGGAGGGTTTTTCCAATATATTAACGTGAAAACCAAAACCAACAACATATACACCATGGTAATTGGGGCTCGATGTCCTTTGCTCCATTTATCACTTAAATAGCCACATAAAATAGTACCTGGAATTCCAGCTAATTCGTAATTGGCAAATGCCCAGCTGTAAGCCGATTTATCGAACCCTTTTACTTCTGACAAATATGTTGGAGCCCAATCGAGTACCCCATAACGAATTAAATAAATGAATGCGTTGGCAAATGCAATGAGCCATATCCACTTATTGTTTAGTACGTATTGCAAAAAAATTTCTTTAGATGTTAATTCTTTCTCAGTTTGTCCTACAGCACCAGCTTTATCGTTTTTATAGACTTCTACGGGTGGTAAACCCCTTGACTGAGGTGTATCTTCCATTAGCTTAAATACTACAAAAACCATAACTATAGAGACAATAGCTGGAAAATAGAAAGCCGCTTTGAAATCTTCACTAAATAAGCTAAGCCCCCATACAAAAAGAATAGGCATCATGGCGCCTCCAACATTATGTGCCACATTCCAAAAAGAAACCACCGTACCTCGCTCTTTTAAACTGAACCAATGCGATAATGTTCTGCCACAAGCTGGCCAACCCATACCCTGTAACCAGCCATTTAAGAAATTGAGTAAAATCATGGCTGTTAAAGAAGTGAATACCCAATTTGAAAAGCCCCAAAATAACATGATAAGCGAGGAACCCAATAACCCTAGAGAAAGAAATACTTTTGGATTACTTCTGTCAGAAACGTTTCCCATAACAAATTTAGATATACCATAGGCTATGGATAATGCTGCTCCAATTAGTCCAAGATCAGCTTTATCCAATATTCCCTCATTTAATAAGTCAGGCTTTATAAGTGAAAAGTTTTTTCTAACTAAATAATAGGAAGCATAACCGAGAAAAATTCCTGCAAATACTTTAATGCGAAGCTTTTTATACTCAGGATCTACGCGATCTTGCGGAAGTGGTTCTTTATGCGCTAGTGGTTTTAAGAAATTCAACAAATTGAACATTTTAGCAACTTAATGTATTAAATTAGGTGGACTTATGGATAAAAAAAAGTTAAAAAATACCATTCTAACAAAAATAGAGCAGCTCGAAACTGAAATCAAAGAAATTAAAAAACTGGCCGCTCCCATTGAACCAGAAAATGCCATTGGAAGAATAAGTAGAATGGATGCCATTAACAATAAAACCATAAATGATAGACTGCTAAGAAATGCTGCTGAGAAACAGAAAAAATTAAAGTTGGCATTAAGCAGAATAGATGAACCCAAATTTGGATTTTGCACGCTTTGTGAACAAGCTATTCAAGAAGCCAGATTGTTGCTCATGCCGGAATCTTCTTTGTGTGTAAACTGTGCTAGAAGGGCATAAAAAAAAGCCCTCCAAATTGGAAGGCTTCTATTTTAATTTTATAATTAATTTATTGCTTTATAATTCTTGACTCTTTGATGT
>CAJWIX010000080.1 GCA_913042175.1 uncultured Flavobacteriales bacterium | reverse complement strand
CCGCCATCTTCATACAAAGCTAATCCACCATTATCCCTTGCTCTTATTTGGTCAATTGCAATTTTTTGATTGTTACTAGCTGTAGATCCTTGAGTTAGCACTTCAGATAGTGTTTGATCATCAGTGTTATCTAAATAACCACTAATATCTACCCCATTTCCACCTGAGATTATTATGGAATCATTGGATATACCTAATGTTTGGTCGTCTGTATTATCTAAGTAACCAATCAAGTTAACAGTTGTATTGTCATTTGTAAGCGATAATGTATTCCCACTTAATGATAGATTCTGATTATCCGTGTTATCGAGATAATATGAAGCATTTTGACCATTTAATTTTCCAGAATTAGTTGCATAAGGTGCCGTTATTGACCCACCATTTGTTAGTGTTATTGTATTACCGCTTACCCCTAAATCCTGTGTATCTGTATTATCTAAGTAACCACTTAAATCAACAGGACTATTGTCATTTGTAAGTGATAATGAATTGCTTGAAAGGGATAAATCTTGATTGTCTGTATTTGCTTCATAACCATCATTAGCTTCAGCCACCCAATTATCTGGTGTTCCATCACTATCGGTATCTCTCCATACTAGTATTTGTCCATCAGCCGAGCCCTGTACTACTGGACCAGTAGCGCCTGTTGCACCCGTTGAACCAGTTGCGCCTGTTGCTCCATTCGTTCCATTCGTTCCAGGTGTACCCGTTGGACCAGTTGCACCTGTGGCGCCTGTTGAACCTGTATTACCCGTAGCTCCTGTTGCGCCTGTAGCACCTGTAGAGCCTGATGAACCAGTAGAACCTGTTGAACCCGTTGCACCTGTAGATCCCGTTGCGCCCGTTGATCCTGTTGCGCCAGTTGAACCTGTTGCGCCAGTTGAACCTGTTGAACCTGTAGATCCCGTTGAACCTGTTGAACCTGTAGATCCCGTTGCACCAGTAGATCCCGTTGAACCTGTTGCACCCGTTGCACCTGTAGCTCCAGCAATACCAAGAGAGTTAATATCAACTGCTTTCCACTCATTTCCATCCCACTGGAGGATTTGATTTAGACTCCCCGAAATAGGATAATTTTGTACTTGACTAGCAAACAATGCATATGGGACGCTTCTCAAGCTAACAGCATTACCTGAAATATTATTTATACTTGCTGTAATGGTTACATTTCCAGATGACCAATCAATATTTTGAGGACTTCCAGAGATAGGCCCAATTTCAAGGTTTAATAATCCATAGCTATTAGTAGAAGGATTAGATGTAGGAGCATAGGTATATGAATTAATCCCGTCACTAATGACAATGTTTACTGGAACAGCCGTATTGGCAACAATGCTACCGCTATTATCTCTAACTACTGCTTGATAATTAATATACTCTGGTGATTGAGCATAAGAAATACCACAAAAAACCAAGAAAGCTATTAAAAAACTAAATTTTTTCATTGAAAAAGAGCAACAATTGATAAATAAATTTAGTCAAAAGAATGGTCTAATTCAAAAAAAATGACGAATGAATGGTTTTAAATGATAGAAATACTGTTTGGAAATAAAAAACAGTTAGCTCAATAACTCGGCCATTTTGGTGCCAAGATCTGCGGGCGAATCCACTACATGAACACCACAATCTTTAAGAATGGCTTTTTTGGCAGAAGCGGTATCACTGTGTCCACCAACTATGGCACCAGCATGACCCATAGTTCTACCCTTTGGAGCAGTATCTCCAGCAATAAATGCAACAACTGGTTTAGTCCCATGTTCTTGAATCCATTTACCTGCCTCTGCTTCCAAGTTACCACCAATTTCGCCAATCATAATAATACCATCAGTTTCAGCATCATTCATAAGTAATTCAACTGCATCTTTAATGGTTGTACCAATAATAGGATCTCCACCTACACCAATAGCCGTGGTTTGTCCTAATCCAACTTTAGTTACTTGATCTACCGCTTCATAAGTCAATGTACCAGACTTACTAACAATGCCAACATTACCTTTTTTAAAGATAAAACCAGGCATGATACCTACTTTGGCCTCTTCAGCAGTAATTACACCAGGGCAATTTGGACCAACCATTCTGCAATCTTTGTCTTTTAAGTATTCTTTAACTTTGATCATATCAGCAACAGGAATTCCCTCTGTTATACAGATGACAACTTTAATGCCAGCCTCAGCAGCTTCCATTACAGCGTCAGCAGCAAATGCAGGTGGAACAAATACTATGGAAACATCAGCTCCAGTTTTATTTACAGCTTCAGCTACAGTATTAAAAACTGGCTTACCCAAATGTTCTTGACCTCCTTTACCTGGTGTTACTCCACCAACTAATTGTGTGCCATAATTAATCATTTGTTCTGAATGGAAAGTTCCTTCACCACCTGTAAACCCTTGAACAATAACTTTAGAATTTTTGTCTACTAATACGCTCATGAAAATAATTTTGCGAGTAAAATTAGCAATTGATTTTAAAATGAAGCAAAAAAAAACCGCTCAATTGAGCGGTTTTAATATTTATATCAACTAAATGGTTATTTAGCTTTATCCATTTTGTCTTTTAAAGCTGCTAAAGCATCTAAATCACCTAGTGTTGTTTTTTCACTAGCATCATTAATGTTTTGTACTGCTTTTCTAGTTTTAGTAGATTTTGACTTTACTTTTCTTGCCTCAACTTCTCCCCAAACCTTTGTATGTGAAATCAAAATTTTCTTTCCATCTTTATTGAATTCAAGAATCTTAAACTCTGCCTTTTCATCATTAGCAATATAGCTTCCGTCTTCTTTTTTCATGTGTTTAGCTGGGCAATATGCTTCAACTCCGTAGGCCATAGAAACTATTCCTGCTTTGTCTTTAAGTTTTACCACTGTTCCCTCATGAACTGAATCTAATGCAAATAATGTTTCATAAACATCCCATGGATTCTCTTGTAGTTGCTTATGTCCTAAAGTTAATCTTCTGTTTTCAGCATCTAACTCTAAAACAACAACTTCTAATTCATCTCCAACAGCACAAAACTCTGAAGGATGCTTGAATTTTTTATCCCATGAAAGGTCAGAAATGTGGATTAAACCATCAACACCTTCTTCCATTTCAACAAAAACACCAAAGTTGGTAAAGTTTCTAACTTTTGATTTATGAGTTGATTCTACTGGGTATTTTTTATCAATATCTGCCCATGGATCTGGGATTAATTGCTTAATACCTAATGACATCTTTCTTTCTTCCTTGTCTAAGGTTAATACTACTGTTTCAACCTCATCACCTACTTTAAGGAAATCACCAGCCGTTCTTAAGTGTTGACTCCAACTCATTTCAGAAACATGAACTAAACCTTCAACACCAGGAGCAATCTCAACAAAAGCACCATAATCTGCTAATACCACTACTTTTCCTTTGACCTTGTCACCAATTTTCAAATCAGCTTCCATAGCATCCCATGGATGATCTGACAATTGCTTAAGACCTAGAGCAATTCTCTTCTTGTCATCATCAAAGTCAAGAATTACCACTTTAATTTTCTCATCTAACTGAACTAACTCTTCAGGGTGATTTACTCTACCCCATGATAGATCTGTAATGTGAATCAATCCATCTACTCCACCTAAATCAATAAACACACCATAAGAAGTAATGTTCTTCACAATACCTTCTAATACCTGTCCTTTTTCAAGACCAGACATGATTTGTTTCTTTTGTTCTTCAATTTCAGCCTCAATTAATGCTTTGTGTGATACCACTACATTTTTGAATTCTTTGTTGATTTTTACCACCTTGAATTCCATGTTCTTACCAACATATTGATCGTAATCTCTAATTGGTTTAACATCAATTTGAGAACCAGGTAAGAATGCTTCAATACCAAATACATCTACAATTAAACCACCTTTAGTTCTACATTTAACAAAACCTGTGATGATTTCTCCAGACTCTAATACTTCATTTACTCTTATCCAAGCTAAGTGTGTTCTAGCTGTTTTGTGAGAAACTACCAATTGACCTGTTTTGTCTTCCATATTCTCAATGTAAACATCAACAGTATCGCCAATTTTTAAATCTGCATTATATCTAAATTCATTTTTGGGAACAACACCTTCACTTTTGTAATTGATGTTGATAACCACTTCTTTTTTAGTGATGGCAATAACAGAACCTTGGATCAAAGATTTCTCTTCAACCTGAGTTAATGTTCCGTCATACATGTCGTTTAATTTCTTTCTTTCTTCAGAAGTGTAAGTATCTCTTTCTTCTGCTTCGAAAGCATCCCAGTCAAATTCAACTGGAGTGTTTTCAACAACTTCCTTTACTTCTGCTTTTTCAGCTTTTGGAGTTGCTTTTTCCTCAACTTGAACTTCTGCAACCTCTTCCACTTTTTTAGCTGTTACTTTATCTTCAACAACAGCTTTTGCTGGTGCTGCTTTCTTGGAAGCTGCTGTAGCTGTTTTTTTAGTAGCTGTTGTCTTCTTAGCAGCTGTTTCTGTTTTTTTAGTAGAAGCAGCAGCTGTTTTTTTAGTAGCTGTAGTTGACTTTTTTGTGGTTGTCTTCTTAGCAGCAGTAGTTGTTTTTTTTGCTGCAGTTGTTGACTTTTTGGTTGTAGTTGATTTTTTAGTTGTAGCAGTTGACTTTTTTGCTGCAACTTTTTCTTTTGATTCTTCTGCCATGAGGCTAATCTTTGTATCTCTAGCAATGACCTACTTCGAGAGTAATTTAACTTATCTGGGCCATCAGATGAATTATGGGCGACAAAAGTAAGTATATTTATCTAAAAAACCATATTATTTAAAAGAATAGAAAAACTGATTATTAAAATTTCCATTAATTTAGATTTACAATATGCACGAGTATTACATGAAAAGATGTTTAGAGTTAGCCCAAAAAGGGATAAATCATGTTGCTCCAAACCCTATGGTAGGGTCCGTTATTGTATATAACAATAAAATTATTGGTGAAGGTTTCCATCAAAAATTTGGTGAAAGCCATGCAGAAGTTAATGCTATAAAAAGTGTAAAAGATAAATCACTCTTAAGTAAGTCTACTTTGTATGTCAATTTAGAACCATGTGCTCATACTGGTAAAACACCGCCATGCTGTGAATTAATTTCTTCCTATAATATTCCCAAAGTTTTCATTGGAAGTATAGATTTAAATTCAAAAGTAGATGGCAAGGGTATTGCACATTTAAAGCAACATGGCACAGATGTAAAGTCAGGAATTTTAAAAAAAGAATCAGATTGGTTAAATAGAAGGTTCTTTACCTATCACCAAAAGAAAAGACCTTATGTAATTCTAAAATGGGCTGAAACAAAAGATGGATTTATAGATAAAAACAGAAAAAATGGAGAAAAAGGTGTCAATTGGATTTCACACCCAAATACCAAAATAGTATCACATAACTGGAGGGCACAAGAAGCAAGTATATTAGTAGGGAGAAAAACAGTTGAAATAGACAACCCTTCACTAACAACACGTGAAGTAGAAGGCGAAAATCCAGTTAGAATAGTTTTGGATCCTAATCTAAGTCTTTCAAATAAATATCACATCTTTAATGACGAAGCTAAAACATTGATATTTAATTACAATAAAAATGAAAATCAAAACACTAATGAATTTATCAAGATTAGTAAAAACAACCCTATCAATGACATTCTCTCTAAACTTTATCAATTTGAACTTAACTCTGTAATTATAGAAGGTGGTGCTTCTACAATACAACATTTTATTGATGAAAGTGCTTGGGATGAAGCAAGAGTCATTGAAGGAAATATTAAATTTCAAGAAGGGATAATAAGTCCAAAATTAAATCGTAAAAAACATTCATCATTGGAACTTAATACGGATACCATAAAAACATATTATAATGATTGATATCATATATACTACCATCACTTTTTCCTCAATGCTTGTATTATTTAAATATTTTGGAAAGTATGGTGTCAACAACCTTCAAGCCATCATTGTAAATTATTTCACAGCTGGGACTTTATCGCTTATTGTTGCCCACAACAATGACATTAAAATTAGTCTTCCAGAAATCATTTATTCAACGTACATTATACCATCCTTAATCATTGGATTTCTTTTTATTGTCACCTTTAACTTATTGGCTTTTGGAACTCAAAAGATTGGCATAGCCATATCCACTGTAGCCAACAAAATGTCTATGATAATCCCAGTAATTATAGGCATATCACTGTTTAGCGAAAAATTGGGCATGTTTAAATTAATTGGTATCGCATTGGCAATTTCAGCTATTTACATGACATCTACAAAAAGTGGAAAGTTATCATTTGATAAAAAATTCCTACCTATTATTCTTCTTATTTTCTTTGGTCAAGGTATGGCAGATGGCACACTGAGTTGGGCACAAAAATTCAGCATTAATGATGAGAATACGCCATTATTTTTTGCTAGTGTTTTTCTAATTGCAGGTATTCTTGGAAGTGTGTTTTTAATTTATGAAACCATAAAAAATGGATTTAAGTTAGAATTTAAAAACTTAATATGGGGTATTGCATTAGGTATTCCTAACTACCTAACACTACACTTTTTTGTAAGATCACTACAATCCCCCATTTTTGAAAGTTCACAGGTTTTTCCAATTGTCAACATGGGAGTAATAGTTTTAACAGCTCTGGCAGGTATTCTATTATTTAGAGAAAAACTTTCATTTTTCAATTGGGGAGGAATATTAGTAGCTGTATTGGCTATTTCCTTAATTACATTTTTTTAAGCTAAAGTATCGTCTATAGCTGCAACTAATTCATACAGCTTCTTGGCTACTTCATCATTAATATTAACCAATGGAAGTCGCACATGGTCCTCTCCAATACTAATCAACTTAAGTACGTATTTAATTCCACCAGGATTACCATCTGCAAATAACTGCTGAATGATAGGAAACAACTCATAATGTAGTGGTTTCGCTTTTTCTAAATCTCCCTTAAGAGCATAATCAACCATGGAGGAAAATCTTTTTGGGAAAGCATTTGCAACAACAGAAATCACGCCATCTCCTCCACAAGCTATGTGAGGTAAAGTCAAAGCATCATCACCAGAAATAACCAAGAAATCATTTGGCTTACCTGTAATAATTTCCATAATCTGTTCCAAATTACCAGAAGCCTCTTTTACAGCAATAATATTAGCATATGTATTGGCTAATGTTAATGTGGTTTCAGCTGTCATGTTACTACCAGTTCTGCCAGGTACATTATAAAGTATTATTGGCTTGTCTGAAGCTTGAGCTATTTGACCATAATGAGCAATTATACCAGCCTGAGATGGCTTATTGTAATAGGGGCTAACTGATAAATAGGCATCTATCCTGAATGAATTGAATCTTTTTATTTGTTGTACAACATTTAATGTATTATTACCGCCTACACCAAGAACAATGGGAACTCTATTTTTAGTAATATCTATGATGTATTCTAAAACAGAAACTTTTTCTTCATCAGTTAAAGTCACAGATTCACCTGTAGTACCTTGAACAACAAGATAATTAACACCATTTTCTATTTGAAATTCTACTAACTTTTGTAGTGCATTGAAGTCAACTTCTCCCTCTTTTCTAAAAGGAGTAACAAGTGCTACGCCAGTTCCTTTAAACTTATTCATCTTAATTTGATTTTAAACTGTTGTAATCTTTTATTCTTTGAGGATCTAATTGTGATAACAAGTTAAACATTTTAAGTTTTAAACCTTGTTCTGATGGTTGGTAAATCTTTATCAGCTCTTCTGATTTTGCGTTAAAAAACAACTGCATATTAAAAGAAGATGGTCGACTACTATGAATATCCATGAGGTCATTAATAGATGATGAAATGCTTTGCATACACTCTTCTCTATTTTGATAACATTTATCTAATCCTTTAATATGGTAATTGTAATAGGACTTCCTTAGAGATGCAAATTGAGGTTGAAGCAAATTTTGAATTAACCAAAAACGATTGTTATCTCCGTCTCCAGCTTTCCAGCCAGGCTCAGAACCATTCTGGCAAATACTTACGATTTGATCTGCTTTATTAAAATAAGGCGTACCTCCTTCAAAAGAAAAAGAGTCATAGTCATACCCCAAAACGATGTAAATATAAAATGCGAAAATATCAGGAAGATTATTTACATGCTGCCCTTCAAAATATTGAATTGGAGAGTTTCTTTGATAGGTGAAAACTACATCCTCATCTAAAAAATTAAATAATAGTGTATTGTAGTCTGAATTAAAAACAGGTCTTTGAGATGTTATCTGGAGTGTTCCCGTAAAATTATCTCCTTGTTTCGTATCTATTTTTAATTGAAAAGACACGTCAATTTGTTCGCCCTTTTCAAATTTATCATTGGTCCATGTATACCCATAATTTACATATTCAACAATGGCATTTTTCAAAGAAGAAATAATTTCATTATTAGCAGGATTGCTTTGTAAAGCTGGGGCGATAACATCAACATTGCAGTTGAATACTTGTGCGTTAGAAATAAATTGAGCTAGCAATATAACAACGATAAACAATGACCTTCTCATATACTTTTTTCAATAAGGTTTAGTATGTCTGAAGCGACTTCAATTTTGGATTTGAGATCATACTCCTGCTCATCATTTTTTGTTATGATTGTAACCTTATTTGTATCATGCCCAAATCCAGCTCCTTTATCATTCAATGAGTTTAAAACAATAACATCTAAGTTTTTATTGACTAACTTTTCTTTAGCATTTGTTTTTTCATCGTTTGTTTCAAGAGCAAAACCTACAACAAATTGATTTTTTTTCTTTGTTGAAATGGACTTTAATATATCATCTGTTTTAACTAATTCTAATTTCAATTCTTCACCACCCTTTTTTATTTTTTGATTGGCAACAACTTTTGGTTTATAATCAGCTACTGCAGCTGTCATAATTAAAACATCTGTTTGATCAAATTCTTTATATATAGCCTTCTTCATTTCTTCTGCACTTAAAATATTTATCCGTTTAATCTCATTGGAACAAGTTATGCTTACAGGTCCTGAAACCAATGTGACTTCAGCTCCTCTTTTCAATGCCTCTTCAGCTAATGCGTAACCCATCTTTCCAGAAGAATGATTTCCAATAAAACGAACAGGATCAATGTATTCGTATGTAGGACCAGCAGAAATAAGGACTTTTTTACCTCTTAAGGTAGCTTTACTCCATAAATATTGGTGAAGAAATGATACAATATCCTCAGGCTCTTTCATTCTACCCTTGCCTTCTAAACCACTTGCCAATTCACCTTCGTCAGGGTCAATTATATGAATTCCCCTTGATTGAAGGGTGGCTAAATTTTCTTGCGTAGATGTGTTTTTATACATATCTAAGTCCATTGCAGGAGCCACAAAAACAGGTGAATTATTTGACAAGAAAGTTGCTAAGAAAAAGCTATCTGCTTTTCCTGTTACAAGATTCGAAATGGTGTGAGCTGTAGCAGGTGCAATCAAAAATAAATCAGCCCACTCTCCTAAGGCTACATGATTATTCCATTCTCCAGTTTCTTGATCTTTAATAAAGTCCTTGTAAACTGGATTTTTAGATAATGTAGATAATGTAATTGGAGTTACAAATTGCAATGATGATTCAGTAAGTATCACCTTTACATTTGACCCCTTTTTAATAAGTTCTCTAACTAAAAAAGCGGATTTATAGGCTGCAATACTTCCAGTTACAGCAAGAAGTACATTTTTGCCTTTTAGCATGATAAGAAATTAATTTTCTGATTCTTCCTCTTCCTCTTCGGTAGGTCTCCAGAATATTTTTTCTTGCTCTAATTCTTGCATTGCAATTGCTCCAGACTTTGGCAATCTTTCGTAATATCTAGAAACTTCTATCTGCTCTCTGTTTTCAAAGATTTCTTCAAGGTTATCAGTAGATGTAGCAAATTCATCTAATTTTTGATCCAACTCTTCTTTCATTTCAACATTAATTTGATTGGATCTTTTTGACAATACAACAATAGTTTCATAGATGTTACCTACAGATGTTTCCATTTCTTTAAGGTCTCTTGTAATTGTTGTTCTTTCCGCAGTACTGTCTTTATATGCCATTAGATTTTGATTTAAGTTTTTCCAATTCTTTCAAACTTGACAAGTAATAATTTTCGGCTTCCCTGTAATAATTACTGTTTTTAAAAGAATCCACAAAATTATGATAAGATTTGATAGTTTCCTCAAATCTTTCCACTTTTTTTACATCTACACTGTTTTCTGCGTATAAATAATTCGATTTTAAGGACAAAAACATGATGTCTTCTTTGTATTGAGTATCAGGAAATTCGGAAAGAGCCGATTTAAATGCAATAACAGCAGAACGGTATTTTTCCATTCTGTAGTACAACTTTGCTTTTTCAAAACTTTTTTTCTCCAATCTAGATCTTAAATCTTTGACAAGTGTATTACAGCTATCTACCCAAACACTGTTTGGATATTTACTCATAAATAATTGAAATTCATCAATTGCTTTATAGCTGTCAGACTGATCTAAATAATAATCAGGTGAATTTCTCATCATACAAATGGCAGCATTAAATGCACATTCCTCTGCCCTGTAACTTTGAGGGAAATTTTTTACGAATCTCTTGTAATAATAACCAGCTAAATAATAGTCGCCCATACAGTATTGGGTCTTAGCGTAATAATAATAAACTTCTTCTCCCTTATTGGTCATTCTGAAATAAGACATTAATTCATCTAACAGAGGAAGAGATCGATAACATTGGTCTTTTTCATAATACTCTTTTGCCTTTTCAAATTTTAGATCATAATCTGAACCTTTAAGTATTTTGTTGTACTCGGAACATGAAAGCAGAAATACTGCAATTAAACAAAGAAGTATTGATGAAAAAATATTTTTAGAATTCAAACCAATTTGATTAGGTCAGCAAATATAAAATTATAAAAACCATGTACAAATGCTTTGAGGATAAAGAATGTGGATAGCAATGTTAATTATTTATAATACAAAGCTTTGTTATACCCATAAAGAGTTTTACTTTTACCCCCAACAATTTAACTTTAACATGAGAGACATTTTTGATAAAATTAGAAACAATAGAGGCCCGTTAGGTCAACATGCAAAAGAATCACATGGATATTTTACTTTTCCAAAATTAGAAGGTGAAATCGCACCAGTCATGAAATTTAGAGGTAAAGACGTCCTTACATGGAGCATTAATAACTATTTAGGATTATCCAATCTTCCAGAAGTTAGAAAAGTTGATGCTGATGCAGCTCGTGATTGGGGATTAGGTTATCCAATGGGAGCTAGAATGATGTCTGGGCAAACTAAGGAGCACGAACAATTAGAGAATGAATTGGCCGAATTCATGGATAAAGAAGCTGGTTATCTATTAAATTTCGGTTACCAAGGATGTATGTCTGCTATTG
>CAJWIX010000079.1 GCA_913042175.1 uncultured Flavobacteriales bacterium | reverse complement strand
ATGGATTATACGATATGGCTGGTAATGTTTGGGAAATATGTGCTGATTGGTTTGACGATAGATATTATAAATCTTTTGAGAGATTTACTACAGTAGTAGATCCGAAAGGTCCTAATACTTGGTCATATTCATTAGAGCCATATGACCCAAAAAGAGTGATAAGGGGTGGATCTTATTTATGTAATGATAGTTATTGTTCTAGTTACAGGGTCTCAGCAAGAATGCCACATTCCGAAGAAACGGGTATGAGTCATGTAGGATTTAGATGTGTAAGAGACATATAAGATTAACTTTTTCAATCATAAACTAAAAATTAATATATTGAGATTTTTACACTGATGCTTAAAATAAATCTGAAATATTTAACATTCATTTTATTGATATTTCAGTTTTCAAATTTTCTCTCTCAAACCTCGGCAGGTGATTTTCTAACTCCCTTTTCGAGTAACATCAAATACACAAAGAATCCATCCAGTCAATTTAGTTTTACAGGTTATTACCGTTTTTTAGGTTTTGTAAGAAATCAAAAAGATGTATTTCCAAATAATTCTGGAAAAACATTGGCTATTTTATCAGGAGATCAATTTAGGGAACCCATGTTGCTTCTAAAATTAAAAGGGCTTACAAAGGATAAAATTACTATAGGAGCAGATTTTATGCTCAATAGTTTATATAAGGGCCCAGAAAGTGATAATAATAATTTAACGCTTGAACTGGGGATTAATCTAAGAACTTCTTTTAATACAAAATTTGGAAAATTCAACTTGAGTTCTGGTGGAGTAAATTGGTACAGACAAAGCAGGTTAACAGTTTGGGGAAATAGGACCTTTAACAGACAAAGTTTATACCATAGAAGACCTCAGACCAGACTAACCAATACTCCAGAAATTAGGTATAAAAATTATTATGAAAAAGGCTTAATTGATGATGGTTTGCGTTATGGCAATAGAGCTTTTCAAGGGATTTTTATACAAGGACAAGATATCCCATTTAATCTTTCATTTAAAGGGGTTATTGGAAAAACTCCTTTTAATCGATCCAATTTCAATGAGTTGTCTAATAATTACACAAGTTGTTTTAAAATCAATAAAAAAATCAATGATTTTAATTTAGCTTATAATTTTTTAAACTCTAGTAATCTTGTTGACACACTTTCATCAGATTTTAGAAGATATTCCATAAATACTTTAGAATTTTCACACAAAATGAAATCATTTCACTTTTCTTTTGAGGGAGGTTTTGGCAGTTATAATTCTCCAGAAAATAACTTTGAATTTGGAGAAGCAATTATTGCGAACTTTAAAACCACAAAAAATTTAAAATTTCCCATTGATTTACAAGCTTATAGAATTGCCCCAGAATTCGTCAATCTTACAGGTAATTTTTTAAACACAACAGTTTTAGAGGTATTTCCAGATGTAGGAGCTAACAATAGAGCCACTACAATTAGGCCTCAATTTAACAGTCCAATAATTGGTTTAGGAAGACATACCAATAATCGACAAGGAATTAGCATTAATGCTGAACATTCTTTCAAGAGATTAAAAATTAATGCTGGTATAGGTGTTTCTTCAGAAATTGACACATCTGCGGCAAGCTTATCCTATAGATACAATGTGAATTCTGAAACTCTATCTAGATTGTATTTATTTGCTCGTGATTGGGGCCCTTACAATAATTTAAATTCAACTTACAGAAACATATTTGAAAATGTGGATTTGGTTGATACCAACGATAGTGGTTTGGCCAATTTTAAAAAGTATTTTAATAGTATAGAATTTCAAGCTAAATACAACGGAACACTATTTAATCATCAATTTTATATTTTTCTGTTAACTAGATTTAATTCATGTAGTAAATCGTTTTTTCCTTTGCCGAAATATAATTTAGAAATGTTAATTAGTCAGTTATCAAATGAACTTGATTTAAGTTTTGAGCTTAATAAGAATACTTATCTTGTTTTAAATGTTGGAATTGAACGCGTCATAGGTAACAATCAAACTGAAATAGGGGATAACAATAGTTCATTAGGTAGTCCAATTAATTTAATTCATCATTTTTTTAATGAAAATTCCACAAGAAATTTTGAGAGAAATCAAAGAAATACTTTGTTTGGTTGTGGCATTGATTTTAAAATTGGTGAAAATGCTATGTTGTTTTTTAGACAAAATTTCTATAAATATTATGATCCAAACTTTGTATTCAATAATCTAAAGGGAACTGAAACTATGTTAGAACTTAAATTTTTGTTTTAATGAAAAATCACTTTTTAAAAATATTATTGTTTAGTATTTCTGTTTTTCAGTTAGAGATAATATCATTTACTCAACAAAATGAAAAAATTTGGTTTGATGGTTTAGGAAGATCATATTTTTCAAGAGATAATGTTGTTTCGAATGGGGATACAATTTCTCCAAATAACATGTCTGGTGGTTATAATTTGATTGATTTAAATGTGCATGTAAATCCTATTCCAAACATTGAAGTTTTTGGTCAAGTTAGGGTTCAAAATCAATTTGGTGGGTTTTTTGGATCTGGTACTCAAATAGACGTAAGACAATTAACGGCTAGGGGCACCTTTAAAAACAAAATAAAATTTTCTGTTGGAGATATTTATTTGAAACAAAACAGATTTACACTTTATAATTATGATGAAGATTTGAATCTCTATAAATCAGATTTTTATAATTCCTATAAATCAATTATTGACTATGAAAATTTTTACGAAGAAAATAGATGGAGACTACAAGGTTTACAAGTTGATTTTTCCTATAAATTCGATAGATTTATAAGAACTCTTGAGTTTGATTTTTTTACCACTAGGCCGAGGGGGTCAAGTCAAATAAACAGCGCATTAAATACATTTCAAAGTGACATGCTCTTATCAGGAGCTACTATTTATTCGAAGATTAGTAATTCCATATCTGCTGAACTTAATTATTCAACACTTAATGAGTTGCCAAACAGCGGTACACAATTAAAATCTGTAAAAAATCCAGTTTATCAAATTGGATTAATACATAATTATAACGCTAAAAAATTCAATTTTAATAGTAAAATACAGGCTGGTTTTTCAGAAAGAAGTTGGTCCTACAAGGTGGGTTATGATTCTATTTCTCATCGAAAATTAGGTATGTTTTTTGAGTACAAAAGCGAACTTTCAAAGATGGACACTTTATTTAATATTTCATGGGGTTCAAGGTATGTTGATCCAAATTTTAGAAGTTCTGCTGCACAGTCGAGGAGAATAGATATGACAGAGTCAAATTTAACTACTATATACACGACTTATTCTAATGATGCAGTAATTAGGCCAATTTCAGTTTTTGATATAATAAGTGATCTAAACATTTACAATCAAAATATATCTCCTACGCTCATGAATTTTAATCCTATTTTTTCAAATGCATTACCTTATGGAGATGCAACACCAAACAGAATAGGAGTATTTCTTAAAGGTTTTTACAAGAATAAAAAGAAGTATTTTGATATAAATTTTAGCACTTCATTTTTTAGCGAAGTTATAGGACAAGGCACATCAAGAAAAAGAACTTTTTTAACTTTTTCTCAGTTGACAAAAGTTTACCTAAATGAAATTTTTAATCATAAAAAAGAATTTAATTTTTCTTTGGGTTATTTGAATCAAATTACGAATAGAGAAGGTGATTCAATTGAATTCATTAATTTAAATAGTAATCACATTGATTTTAAAATGGAGAAAGAATTATTGGACAAGGTATATTTTAATTTTTCTACTAAAAGGGTTAAAGCTCTTGGGAACGAATATTTAACTGTTAGAGATGGATTTGATGAGATTATAACATTTCAACAAGTTGATTACAATAGAATAGATTACTTACATGCCTTAGGACTCAAATATCAATTTAAAAAAGATGTTTACATAGATATACAATACAATTTTTGGGGCTCTGAATTCAATCGTGCTAATTTCTATGATTTTGATTTCCAAAGGTTATTATTCATTTTCTCAATTAAACTATGATGACAAAAAATTACATTAAATGTTTTATACTCATTTTCCTTTCATTTGTTGCTTGTACAAAGGATGAGTTTGAGGGACCTTCACTTCAAAACCTATATGGTGATTTTTCTATTTCAAGTCCATTTATAATTTCAAATTCAACCCCAAATTTTACCAATAATGAGACAGTTAAATTTTTCTGTGATTTCAATAAAAGTGTGGACTGGAAAATTACCATAAAGGGGTTACAGACGGGTAGCATAAAAGAAATAACCGGCTTTTCGGACATTATAGACTCAAATGTGGTCAGTTGGAATGGAAATACTTCGAAAGTGCCCTTTTTTGGTGAGGAAACATGTGCTTTAGAACTAAGTTTTTTAACAGAACCCGATACTTTAAGAGATACGCTAATAATTACAGGAAATAAGATTTATGATGGAATCTTAGTTGCTGATTTTGAAAATGGAATTCCTCAAGATGCACTTGTTTTTCATCAGTTTTCAATGAACATGACTTTTGATACAGCAAGTGATGACCCCTTAAATGGAAACAGCTATTTTAAGATGGGCGGTAGAATGGGTTGGAATGAATGGTTTTTAGGGAGTATTGATTTTCCATTGGATATGTCTTCGGTAAATTCATCTGCAGAGGATTTTTACATTAATCTTGGTGTATTATCTGGAATTAATGGAGAAGTTGCATCTGATCAGTTTATAAACATTTTGATATCTGAATCTAATTACCCCTTCAATGATGATTTGTCAAATAATGCATCTGATGTTTTTCAAGACACAATGGAAGTCTATAAATATCAAATAAGACCTGTAGATTGGGTAGGTTGGAATATGGTTTCTGTAAGATATGATCAATTTGAGGTCAAATCGAGTGGGGGAAATAATATAAGGCAGCCTAAAAATATTACAGCTATAAAGCTACAGTGCCAAAGCTGTCCAGGTCTAAGTGCTAACTGTCCGGAAAATATGGGAATAGATGTAAGGACAGATGTTGATTTTTTAATCTTTACTGAAGGTGCTGATATTTTAAATCAATAATGTTTAAGAATCATAAAATATTTCCAATCCTTTTTTTATTGTTTTCATGCAAGTCGATGAGTAATGTTCAACTTTATGATGAAGTTAATGAATCACCAGATCCATATGCTACTTTTCAATATAAAAATATATTTTCAGATAGTAAATTAACAGGAGTATGGGGGAAAAGTAATTCTTGTAAAGAAATAAATTTTGACACCCTAAATAATTACATTGGTGCTGATCATTTGCATGTTGTATGGAACAAGAAAGAGGAATGTAAATGGTTAGGTTTTGGATTCAAATGGGGTAATTTCAAATCTAAAAATTTAAAACCAATTGTAAATTCAACTGCTATTCAATGTAGAATTAGATGTGATTCTGGTGAATTTTTTAAAGTTCCTATGTTTTTTGCATTAGTGGATTATGCTGAAAAACAATGTTTTTCAAAAATAAATTTACTCAATATTGACGGTGGTAAAATTGATCAACAATGGAGAAAAGTGCTGATTCCATTGTCAACTTTCAAATTTCAAAAAAAAGGGGTAAATATTTCCAATATCAAAGAGCTTAGAATTCAACTTCAAAATAAGGGAGATTTTCATCTAGATGATATTAAAATTGTGCCACACAAACACAACTACAATTATTCAGATGAAATCTTTTCACATAAATTTATTAAACATCCAATATCTCTAGGTGCCGAAAAAAAGTATTGGTGGGGAGTAGATGAAAATTATTCATCCAATTTTAAATTCAATTTAAATACAAGAATTGATAGAATGAATCAGTTTAATAATTATGATAAAACACTACCCGAACTTGATGTTTCAATTTCTTTATTAGTGGATTATGATTCAAAATCTAATGATTATAAATGGAATTCTTTTGGATTTCCCTTTTATAAATGGGAAATGGCCAATTTATCTGATATTTACTCTACTTCAGCGTTAAACTTTTATGTAAAAGGGAAAGTGCCAAAAATCCAAATAACGCTAATCTCTTACCTTGGTAAAAAACGCAGAATTAGTAAAATTATTAATGAAAATAACATTAGAAAAGTTAATGAAGATCTTCAAATTGTAACAATACCTTTTAAATCATTCAAAGATTTTGATTCTGTTGATTGGTCTAACATGAAAGAATTGAGATTTAAAATCCTTGAAACATCTAAATTTGAAATGGGCGATTTTAATATTGTTGAATTCAGAGGCAATCCAAATAAACCTACAAACTGGGTCAAATTATGAGATTTTTAAGACTTTTTTTTGTGTTAATAATTTCACTATGTTTTTTGAATGTGTGGACACAATCTTCTGTTGTCGAAATTAAAGAGTCTAACAATAAATTTCAGTTTTATAAAAACGGAAAGCCTTATTATATAAAAGGTGCTGGTGCAAAAAGTAATTTTAAAAAAATTGTAGAATCTGGTGGAAACTCTATAAGATTGTGGAGTACCAATAAGAGCAGCCTATTAGATTCAGCTCAAAAATACGGTCTAAGTGTTTGTCAAGGAATCTGGATAGCGCAAGAAAGAAATGGATTTGATTACAATGATGATTATAATGTCAAAGGACAAATTGAATTAATCAAAAAAGAGATCCTTCGTGTAAAAGATCATCCATCAATCATACTTTGGGGAATAGGCAATGAGGTTGATTTAAAGTATTCAAATTTTAGGGTTTGGGAAACTATTGAAGAAATTGCAAAATTTATAAAAAAAGTTGACCCTAATCATCCTACTATGACTGTAATTGCAGGATTGGATCCAGCAAAAGTTTTTATGATTAAAAAGTATTGTCCAAGCTTAGATATTTTAGGAATTAATGTCTACGGTGCAATTGAAAATGCCCCAATGAACATTAGACGATTTGGTTGGGAAAAACCATATATTATAACAGAGTGGGGGGTAAATGGTCCTTTTGAAGCTAAAGTCAATAATTGGGGTGCTAAAATTGAGCCTACCAATGGATTTAAAGCAAAACAACGTCAGAGAAGATATAAAGAAATTATAGAAAAAGACAAAGACATGTGTTTTGGTTCATATTGCTTTTTGTGGGGACAAAAACAAGAATCAACATCAACATGGCATGGAATGTATTTAAGTAATGGCAATCCTACAGAAGCTGTAGATGTGATGCATTTCTGCTGGAAAGGTTATTGGCCACAAAAAAGAGCCCCAAGTATTCAGGAAATATTTTTAAATGGAAAAAACTGGAAAGCTAATCATACATTTAGCAAGAATGATGAAATTGAACTTTCATATGTTATAGATAAATATAACAATGAAGAGGTGTATTTAAATTTTGAAATTTACCCAGAAACTTTTTCAACTCAGCAAGGAGGCGACTATCAAAAATCTCCGGACAAAATAGATTTTGAAATTATTGCACAATCAAGTAATAAATTAGTCTTGAAAGCTCCAAGAAAGAATGGTGCTTACAGAATTTTTGTTTTTGCTAATAACAATCACGATCAATATTCTGTAGCTAATATTCCATTTAAAGTAGATTGAAAAAATTAAATATTTAGTGTTAAATTTACACTATATTCTTTTTAATATTTAATTACTATGCTATTCTGTAAAATTTATAATCGCTTATTCATAAACCTTCTAATTTTTACATTCAGTATATTATTTTTAATAAGTTGTTCTTCCAAATCAGGCACACAAAAATCATCAGATAATAAAAAACCTAATGTTGTCTTTATAATGGCTGATGATCATGCATATCAGGCAATTAGTGCATATGGATCACCACTCGCGAAGCTGGCTCCAACACCAAATATTGATAGAATAGCTCAGAACGGTATGCTTATGAATGCGGCTTATTGTACAAATTCTATATGTGGCCCTAGTAGAGCATCAATATTAACTGGGAATTATTCTCATGTAAATGGTTTTTTCAAAAATGAAGGTGGAGGAGACTTTAACAGTGACTTACAAACCTTTCCTAAGATTTTTCAGAAAAATAACTACCAAACAGCAATTGTAGGTAAATGGCATTTGGGTACAGAGCCCAAGGGTTTTGATTATTCAAAAGTTTTGGTTAATTGGTGGGGACAAGGAACATACTACCATCCTCAGTTTTGCATAAATGGTAAAGACACCGTAACCGAACCGAAAAGACATTCCACAAAAGTTATAGAAGATGATTGTATTGCATGGTTAAATCAGAGGGATACAACTAAGCCTTTTTTACTTATGTATCAATTTAAAGCCCCTCACAGAGATTGGGTTCCTGACTCAATGTATAAAGATTTATTTGACGGGGTTGAATTTCCTGAACCAGCTACATTCAATGATGATTACAAGGGTAGGCTAGCAGCTAGTGAAAATATGATGGAGATAGAGAATCATTTAAATAGAAGGGATTTAAAACAGATTGTACCTGATTCCTTATCTGGAAGAGACTCAATAAAATGGTTGATTCATGGAGATCAAGGTCAATATTGGTCTCCTAATGATTCACTTGCTGGACAAGAATTAAAAAAATGGAAATATCAAACATACATCAAAAACTACCTAAAATGTATTGCTGGAGTTGACAGAGCAGTAGGTAGATTACTTGATTACCTTGAAGAAAATAATTTAAGTGAAAACACTATAGTAGTTTATACTTCCGACCAAGGATTCTATTTAGGTGAGCATGGGTGGTTTGATAAAAGATGGATGTATGAAGAGTCTTTCAAAATGCCTTTTTTGATTCAATATCCAAAAATGATTAAACCTGGTAATTTGTCAAATAAATTTATTTTAAATGTTGATTTTGCTCCAACCTTATTGGACTTTGCGGATCTTGAAATCCCAAAAGATATGCAAGGTAAGAGCTTTAAGAACATGTTTGCTGATTCTAATTATATTAATCATGAAGAGATTTATTACCACTATTATGAATATCCAAAATGGCACAAAGTTCAACCTCATTATGGAATTCGCACTTCTAGATATAAGTTAATTCATTACTATTATTCAATGGATGAATGGGAATTATTTGATTTAACTAGTGATCCTAATGAAATAAATAACATTTTTAAAATATCAGACAAAAGTTTAATTGATAGTTTAAAAAATAAACTTAAAAAGTTACAAATTTTGTATAACGATAATCAAAATCTTGACAAAATGAAATCCTTAACTGACACGATTATTAAGAGATCTTACAGAGGAATTTAATATTTTTCAATCTTAATGGTTCACAAAATTTTAATATTTCTAATTTTTATATAAATTAGTTAGCGTAAAAAATACATTAATTACTCTTCATTAACATCACAAACTATAAACATGAAAAAAATATACTTATCTTTTTTTGCTGTATTTATAACACTTTTTTGGTGTAATTTAAATGCTCAAAATCCGCTAACTTTTACAGCTGTCATGGACATGACTACTCCTTCTGGTGGTAGTTCCGGTAAGGCAGTTATGTTAACCGCTAACCAATCTGTTTCAGATCTTAGCGAATATGCAATGAAAACTTATTCAAATGGAAGTACTTCAGGTAGTACATTTAATCTGCCTGCTATCTCTATTAGCACTGGCCAACATCTACTTCTTTGTAGAGATAGTGCAGCTTTATCTTCTTATTTCAATGGCTGTTTGGAGCAATTTCCAGGTGCCATAATGCCAACGTTATTTCATGAAAGTAGTTTCCCAACTGCTAATGGAAATGATGCTATGGAGCTTATAGATGCAAATGGTTCCGATATTTCTTCTGAATCTTCTCTTTTTGCCAATGGTCCAAATGCAACATGGACACATGTTTACACTTCTTGTCAGTTAGGTGATGGTAACAATGGTGCTTCACAATCCTTTACAATAAATGTTACAAGCCTTCCATCCGGAGGAGCAAATTATCGTGTTGTCAAAACAGTAGCAAATGGAAATTGGTTTAATGGTAATGCACAGGCTCTTCAGCTTGGGGTAAATAATATTAATGTGAGTTCAGTTGCTTTTGACCGAACTGTAAAATTTCAGTTTAGTAGTGGTTCTATTGAATTTGATCTAATCACTGGAAATGGCTCAACTGTATACACAAACTCTATGGAAGTTTATGGAGTAATTGGTGACAATCCAGATACCCAAGGTTCAGGGTGTAGCTCTCCTTCATGTTGGGATACAGAGGATGCATGGGCTTGGAAAGACACAGCTGCTTCAAATGTTGGTAACTGGGTTTATGCTGCTGTAAATTGCACAGATGGTTCGTCAACAACACAAACTTCTAATTGTCCTTTTCCACTTTGCGGTGGTTCTGCTCCCTCTACATATAATGTAACTTTAACTGTTAACTGTGCTAATATTACTGTTGGTGCTAATGGCATGTATGCAGGTGGAGGATTTTTGGGTGGTTCCGATGGTTTGCAGATGACTGATGCTGATGGAGATGGGACTTGGGAAGCTGTTGCTACTGTTGCTGCAGGATCAGGTCCTAATTATTATGCTTTCTTTAATAGCCCTTCACATGGTGGAGATTGGGGAACAAAAGAAGATTTAAATGGCACCACATGTGGTCAGCCTGCAAATTATAATGATAGAGTATTACCAAACATCACAAGCGATACTACCATTCAACATTGTTTTGGTAATTGTGCTTTTGACGGTACATGTAACCCTCCAGCTACAACAACATATAATGTTACTTTAACAGTAAATTGTTCTAATATTTCAGTTGGTCCAAATGGCATGTATGCAGGTGGTGGGTTTTTAGGTGGTTCAGATGGATTACAACTTTCAGATGCTGATGGAGATGGCACTTGGGAAGGTGTTGCTACAGTAACTGCTGGTACGGGGCCAAACTACTATGCTTTCTTTAATAGTCCTTCACACGGTGGAGATTGGGGAACTAAAGAGAATTTAGCGGGTTTACCGTGCGGTGATCCAGGAAATTATAATGATAGAGTGTTACCAAACATTACTTCTGACACAACTATTCAGCATTGTTTTGAGAACTGTGCTTCTGATGGTACATGTAACTCTAGTGTAGTATTCCACAATGTTACTTTAAAGGTAAATACGGCAAACATAACAGTTGGTCCAAATGGAATGTATGCTGGTGGGGGTGTATTGGGAGATGCTATTGCCGTTCCTCTTTCAGATGCTGACGGTGATGGAACTTGGGAAGGTGTTGCATCTATTGCTGACGGTACTTCTGGGAACTATATCTTTTTAAATAGTCCAGCCAATGGTGGAGACTGGGGTGCAAAAGAAGACTTAAGTGGGCAATCTTGTTCAGACCCAAATAATTGGAATGATAGAATTATGCCAACGATAACTGGTGATACTACCTTGTTACATTGTTTTGGAAACTGTATTACTGATGGTACTTGTGGAGCTGTAGTTTCAGGTGGTTGTCATTATGTAATAGACATGCAAGATTCTTATGGTGATGGATGGAATGGTGCAT
>CAJWIX010000078.1 GCA_913042175.1 uncultured Flavobacteriales bacterium | reverse complement strand
TTAATTCGTTTTTTAGAAAAAGAAGCGGTTAGGATAGGTGGTGGTGTGAACCACAGAATGGGACTCTACGATATGATAATGCTAAAAGACAACCATATTGACTTTGCAGGAGGTATAGCAGAAGCTATCCAACAAACCAATCTATACTTAAAAAAAGAGAAATTAGATCTTAAAATTGAGATAGAAACACGTGATTTAAGTGAAGTTAAAAAAGTACTTAAAGTTGGTCAAGTTCATCGCATCATGTTGGACAATTTTAGTTATGCAGATTTAAAAACAGCTGTAAAATTGATTGAAGGAAAATATGAAACTGAAGCTTCGGGAGGAATTAATTTAGACACGGTGCGGCATTATGCTGAATGTGGTGTTGATTTTGTTTCAGTGGGAGCATTAACCCACTCTGTACATAATATGGATTTAAGTTTAAAAGCCATTTGAAAAAAATTCTACATAAGCTAAAATCATTTTTTGATAGTATCCCCCTACCTGGCTTTGAAGGAATTACTCTGCTTAACTTATTTCAATTTTTAAAAGAAGTTTTTCAAAAAGGGAATTTTGCCATTCGTAGTGCAGCCGTTTCTTTTCATTTTTTTGTAGCTCTTTTTCCTACCCTAATATTTTTACTGTCTCTTATCCCCTATTTACCGATTGATGGAGTCAAAGAAAGCTTATTGCTTTTAGCAGGTGATTTAATGCCATTTGTTATTTATGACATTTTTGAAACAACAGTGAATGAACTGTTTACGAGAAGATATAATGCCTTATTAAGTATTGGTTTTGTCTTATCCTTATATTATGCATCTCTTGGTGTAAACACCTTACTTACAGCCTTTTCTCAGTCTTATCAACTAAAATTAAAAAATAGTTACATCAAACAGCAGCTCATATCTCTAGGAATATTTCTATTTATCATTATTATGTTCCTATCTGCTGTGGCCCTTTCTATTTTTGGAAATTATTTAGGCTCGCAGTTAGCAAGTTTAGATATGGGGAATTACATCAATTTTTTAATAGATGTTTTTAAATTATTCTTGCAAATTCTGTTGGTTATATTTGGTATAGCCATACTATATCATTTTGGCAATCCACATACTAAAAAATTCAGATTAATTAATGCTGGAACATTGTTTGCCACGATTGTGATTTTTTTAGCTACAAAGGGACTATCCATCTACTTTAGCAACTTCAATGTGTACAATAAAATATATGGATCCATTGGATCTCTACTCATCACCTTAGTATGGCTTAATGTAGTGAGTTATGTACTGATTATTGGCTTTGAACTATACACGAAAGCCAGTGAAATAAAAAAAAGATATGGTAAGAGGGTTTAAAGCCCTAACATTCCTTCTTTCAAGTCATCATCGGCTGGCTTGCCACCTAACCAAATTCCAAATAAAGCTTGTTTAAAAGCCAATCCTGAAAACTTACCTCTTTCTTTCCCATTTTTATACAGGTATACTGCATCATCAGCATGGTAATTCAAAAGAATTTCATCACCTTCAACAAATTCATCGCTCAGGTATTTTTTGAAGTTGGCTACATCATCTGGTGATGATTCGCCAGCAGTAGTATTATTAAAACCGTCTTCAAGTGCTTCTATAAAACGCTCCCTTGTAACCATAGATGAAACAATAATAATTCGTATGCCCATCTCTTCATCAGCCATTACAATTTTATCAGCATCTTGGGTTTTGGATTTTACATATAAACCACCAACATATAGATCCAAAAAACCATATTTTTCTCTTAAACCGCCTCCATTTAAAACTGTTTGCTGGTTATTAATGGTCATCGAAGTTGGAAAGTCAACATCTTCAATTTCTTTTGTTTGTGCATTTAATGAAACACCACTCGTGATCATTAGTGTGATAAGTAAGGATTTAAATAATTTCATTGTTCTTTTATTAATTTTAAGAATTAGCCTAATTTACAGAAATTTTGTAATTACAAGACCTTTAAATCAAATCTAATGCCAAGATTTTATGTTCCTGAACTTGTCAATGAAGAGGTAGAACTTTCAGAAATGGATTCCAAACATGCCATTCGAGTGTTAAGAATGAAAACAGGGAATTCATTGACTTTATTAGATGGCAAGGGGTTAATGGCTTATGGAACTATAGTTGATGAAAACCAAAAAAAAACTAAAATAAAAGTTGAGAGTGCTGAGTTTTACGATCCACCAAAAAAGTTAGTTTTAGCCTTCTCTCCTACCAAAAGTAATGACAGAAATGATTGGATTATAGAAAAGGGAACTGAAATAGGAATGACTGAATGTTTTCCAGTTTACGCTCAAAATTCTGAGAGGAGAAAATGGAATAATGAACGGATGCACAAAATTGCTATTTCAGCCATTAAGCAGTCTGGGAACCCATGGTTACCAAATCTTCATGAAGCACAATCATTCACTTCTTTTATGGAATCAATAAATTTTAATGGACTTAAATTTATAGCACACTGCAATGAAGATCAAAAGACAGATTTAAAAAATCAAATAAACGCTCTCAAAGATCAAATCATTCTCATTGGACCTGAGGGTGATTTCACAAGCAATGAGTTAACTAAAGCTAAATCAATTGGGTTTGAATTTGTTTCGCTTGGTGAAAATACTTTAAGAACAGAAACTGCCTGTGTTGCAGCGCTTTCCTTGATGAAGTTGGGGTAAATTACCTAAATCTATAACACCACCCAATACGAACTTGATCAGTCCATTTAAGTGGATCATTGACTTCCTCAGCCAATATACCCCAGTATTGAAATTTAATCATGGAATCAAACCCATTTAGTTGATAAGCCAACGCACTATATATTCGTTGACTTTTTCCCTCTACTAAATCACTCAAATCAAACTCTTCATATCTTGTGGAAATAATCAAGTTCCATTTTTTAACAAAATATGTTAGTTCTCCAGCAAAACCAGACATGGAAAAAAAACTAGTTTGTCTACCATGTAACAATGGACTATTGGCGTACTGAGGCTCGCCATACATGTAATGCCATTCAAACTGACCAGAGAAGCCTTTATATTGTGCTGCTAAGTCAGTTCCATAACAAAATCGTTGACCATCGATTACTTTAATGCTGTATTCTCCAATTGCATAAGCAGGGAACCCCCCTCCATCAAGAGTCTTATTAGCATATCTTGCATTAGCCCCTAAAACTACCATAGGTTGGGGACTTTTTGATTCATCAACAGATCTGTACTTATATCTTGATGGATACGCCAACTCAACCCTTGTCATGTACTCTAATTTTCCACTTCTATCATTATTTCCTTTTAAACTTACTTCACCTAGTCCTGTGTAGGCCCCTAAGAACACATTTAAGCGTTGTTTCCAATATGTTCCCTGTATGGTAACCCCCACATCTCTTCTTGAAAAAATATCTCCTCTTAAAAATTCTGGACGCTGCCAATATGGTGAGTAAATAAATGGGATTAATGAAGATCTAGAATATGGTGTTTTGCTCCAGCCAACTTTAATATCAAACCAACTTATTCCCTTATAAATCAAAAAACAATCCATTAATCCTGGATTTTCGGGGTCAGGTTCTAATGCAGATCCTGCCAAATCAACTAAATCAAACTGTAATTCGTATTCATACTTATCTCCCATTCTACCCTCAAATTGAACTTGTGCATCTCTAAGCTTAAATCTATTTTTCTTGAAGTCGTTTAAATCAGGTTTTAAAAAACGATAGTTGTAATAAGTAGTTGCCGCTCCAGTTATTTCCAATACATGATAGCCATTACCTATGGTTAATTGACAAAAACCAAGGATAGGAAACAATAACATTGAAATTAGAAGATATCTTACCATGGATATGAAAATTGATATAGCTTACAACGATTATCACTGACAACTAAAAGATTTCCTTCATCGTCAAATGTCAATCCTTCAGGGTTTATAACAGGGACAGTAGTTCTTGAAATTTCTTCAAAATTGGTATTCATCTTAATAATTGTTCGATCTTCATCGCTTAGAATGTAAATATGTTTCTTGAAATAAGTTACCGATGAAACGTCTCTTAAGTTGGAAAAAATAAACTCATTTTTTTGAATGAAATTTTCATCATATTCTCTAAAAAAAACAGGGTCTTTTTCTGAAATTAATAAAAAGCTATTTCTCTCTGGAATAAAAGTAATGGATTCAAAACCTTTGTTTCTACCACCATTATATTGTGTATTTGTAGTTTTAACTAGTTCAAAATTAGTATTGAACTGATAAATTTTTCTTAACATTTCTTCAACAACGTAAATGATATTATCCTTTTGGAAAACACCCTCAAAGTCGGTTCCTTTAAACCTTGCTGTTCTTAAAACCTCTCCTATTTCATTAGTTTCATGTAGATAACCATTATCGCTAACTATGTAATATTTATTGCTGTTTTCTTGATAGAAAATATCTGAAGGTTCGTCAATCTTTAAGTTGTAAGAATTTATTAAAACTAAACCTTGACCATTGATGTTAAAAAAACAAATCAATAACCAAAAGAAACTGGCATAGTGTTTCATTACAATATGTTAATTATTAGATGATCCTGGTGTAGGGGTTGGTGAAAAATCCCAAGTATCACTACCATCAGGCAATCTGCATAAAGATTGTCCTTCGGAGATAGTTCCTGGATAAGTTGGAAATGTTTTGGTATCAATAGCTAAATCAACTCCATTATCATCATAATAAAGCCCCAAATCTTCACCATCAGATGATAGCTTAAAAGTTGCGTGGATATCATTTCCACCAGGCATTCCACCATCATCACACCATACTATAACATATCCTCCAGCAGGAATATTTAGTTCAGGTAAGGCAAACTTTCTATTGTTAAATCCAGATGCATCAGTAACAAACCATTTTCCAGCTTCCATTGATATAGAACTATCTTGTGGGTTAAATATTTCAAACCAATCTTCAGTTTCGCCAAATTCGTTGGCATTTACTGAACCCTTGTATACAATTTCATTTATTAATAAAATGCCTTCTGAGAAATTAGTTTCAGGAGTAGTTGGCAAAGGGGGTGGATTATCATTTTTTTTACAAGTTATTGCTACAAATAGAATTACAAGCAGCATCACTATAATGTACATGAACGTTTTTTTCATTGTAGCAAAATTGCTCCAGAAATATATAGAGCATGTTAGCTCTAACTTAAATAATCATAATTAATAAATTAATTTAAGGTTAAGCGTCTTTTATATTTCAGTCAAATACCAGTATAGTTCGTGGGAGAAATTTGTTTTAATTCGTCTTTGATTTCAGCAGAAACTGCCAAATTATCTATAAATGAAGCTATAGAATCAGCTGTAATTTGTTCATTACTTCTAGTCAAGTCTTTTAGCATTTCATAAGGGTTGGGTACTCCTTCTCTTCTTAAAATAGTTTGAATTGCTTCAGCAACAACAGCCCAATTGTCCTCTAAATCTTTTTGTAGAGCTGACTCATTTAGCAATAGTTTTCCTAAACCTTTTTCAATGGATGAAAAGGCAATGGCACCATGAGCTATTGGTACACCGATATTTCGAAGCACAGTACTATCTGTTAAGTCTCTTTGTAAACGACTTATTGGAAGCTTTGCACTTAGATGCTCAAATATAGCATTGGCCAAACCTAAATTACCTTCTGCATTTTCAAAATCTATAGGATTTACTTTATGTGGCATGGCCGAAGATCCTACTTCCCCTTTTTTAATTTTTTGTTTAAAATATTCCATGGAAATATAGGTCCATATGTCTCTACATAAATCAATTAATATGGTATTCACTCTTTTTAGCCCATCAAACAAGGCTGCCATATGATCATAGTGCTCAATTTGAGTTGTAGTAGTGGAGCGAGAAATACCTAATTTATTATATAAGAAATCATCTCCAAATTTGGCCCAATCCATTTTAGGGTAAGCCACATGATGCGCATTAAAATTACCCGTAGCACCACCAAATTTTCCAGCAAACTTAACTTGCTCTAATAGCTTTACTTGTTCATTTAAACGCTCAACAAATACATAAATTTCTTTACCTAATCTTGTAGGAGAAGCTGGTTGTCCATGCGTCTTAGCTAACATGGGGATTTTAGCCCAATTCTGAGCTAATGTGGAGAGGTGATCAATTATTTGACGTATAAATGTAAAATAATGCTCTTCCATACAATCCTTTAGAGACATGGGAATGGCAGTATTATTAATGTCTTGAGATGTTAATCCAAAATGGATGAACTCTTTAGCATTACCCCAAACCTCATCATCCATTTTTTCTTTTATGAAATACTCAACCGCTTTAACATCATGGTTAGTTACTTTTTCTATCTCTTTTACTCGTTGAGCATCATGGTCAGTAAAGTCAATGTATAAATTCCTAAGATTTTCTAATTGCTCTTTATCTACATTGGAAAGTTGAGGTAAAGAAAATTCACATAATGCAATAAAATATTCAACCTCTACTTTTACCCTATATTTTATTAATGAGGCCTCTGAAAAATATTGTGCTAACTTTTCAGTTTTGCTATGGTATCTACCATCAATTGGGCTTATGGCATGTAGAGAATTAGGCATGGATTTTGTTTTAAGGCTACAAATTTAACAATATGAACTATAATTCACCGAATAATTGAATTCATATTATATTTAATGTAAAGTTGAGAAAGAAGAACAAATGATTAAAGATTTTACACTTGGTATTAAATCATATATTGATGCCTTACATTTTCTCTGGAAACGAAAATTCTGGTTGTATGTTATCATTCCTTTCCTGGTCTTTATTGGGATATATTATATTGGTATTTCACTAAAAGATGTAAAACATTTTTATTTACCCAAAGAAGATGATGGCATGGGAATAGTCATTGCCTATTATTTCTTGGATGGAATTATTTTACTAGTAGTATTTGCCCTACTTAACTTTACAAGATATATCATGTTAGCCATTATTTCACCCATATTATCTATGATTTCACAACGAACTGAGAAATTAATAAACAATAAAAAATATGGTTTTTCTTTTAAGCAAATAATTCATGATGTAAAGAGAGCACTGAAACTCATATTGAGAAACATCATCTTAGAGGCATTAACCATTTTAGGCATCATATTGCTTTTTTATATCCTTAATATTTTTTTTGAAAAATACACCAATGAACTAAGCATTATTGAGAATATCATGATTATAGTTATAGCTTTCTATTACTATGGCTTTTCATTTATGGATTATAGCCTTGAACGTTGGAAAATAGATGAAAAAAATAGTGTTCAATTTATACGAAAACACAAAGGTTTAGCACTAGCAATAGGAGCCGTATTTACACCTGTTTTTCACTATTTAAATGAATTTATTACAAGCTATACCCATTCTACAGATCATCAAATAAAACTTATTTTTATTATTATTTCTTCAGCCTTGATAAGCGCTATTTTTCCTGTCTGGTCCATGATTGCAAGTACAATTGCTATGGAAAAAATTACATATTTAAATGATAATCTAAATGAAATTGAAGAAAATCCTTAATTTTAGTCTAGTGAATTGCAGTCTACATATCCTCAAAATTCCTTTTTTAATCTTTGCATTAATTTTTTCTGTGTTGCTACCAGCCCAGGACAATGGTTTTTTCGAAAAGACTAGAATTCAACATAAAATTAATGAAGCAAGACATTATTTAATTCAAGGAAATGTCAAATCTGCTCTACTAAACTACAAGGAGGCTTTAGCCTTAAATCCATCAAGTGATAAAGCGGAGTACGGATTGGCACAATGTTATTATAAACTACAAGACTATTCCAATGCTAAGTTTCATGGGGAGAAAGCATACAAAGCAAATCCAGAAGTGGATGATGATGTACTTTACTTATTAGGTCGCACCTATTTTAGACTGAATGATTTGAAAAATGCAAAAGACAAATTAACCCAATTCAAAAACAGCACGAATTCAAAATCGAAATTGGAAGATTATGCTATTGATTTAAAACTAGCTCAAATTGATTATGCGGAAAAGTCAATAGTTAACGAAAATATCACCATAAAAAACATGGGCAATATACTTAACACAAGTGCCCCAGAATTTGCACCTGCCATAAGTAATGATGGTAAATATTTACTATTTACATCAAGAAGAGCTGATACCAAAGGTGGTGGAGTAGATCATCATTTTGACCATAGCTATTATTCAGACATTTACCTTTCTAAGTGGGACGATAAATCAAAATCTTGGTCAGAACCATCCAATCTCCTGGGTAGAATGAATACTGAATTTCATGATGGAAACCTTAGCTTTATGCCTGATAATTCCATCCTTATTTACAGAAATATATGGAATGTGACTAAAAGTGGAGACATTTATCAAGCCTCCTATAATGGTGATGGTGATTGGGGAACACCCAAACCTATTCTATACAGAAATAAAGCCATCAGCAATAAGATAAACTCATCTTATTTTGAAAGTTCTGCTAGTATGACTTCAGATGAGAAATTCATTTATTTTGTTTCTGAACGACCATCAGGAAAAGGCCAAACTGATATATATTTTGTTGAAAAAATTGGAAAAGACTACACTGAACCTCAACCAGTAGGAGATCACATCAATACTACAGGAGATGAAAAATGTGTATTCGTACACCCATCAAACAAAGTATTATTCTTCACTTCAAATGGAATTGCAGAAAGCATGGGTAGCTATGACATTTACTATTGCACTAAACAAGAAGATGGGAGTTGGAGCAATCCAAAAAATATGGGTGCTCCAATCAACACTAGTCTTGAAGAAAAAACAATCAATGTTTCTAAGGATGGTAAAACGGCATTTATTGGAGGATATTATGATATAAAAAACCAAGGAGACGCTGATCTTTATCAAATAGATATTTCCTCTTTCAACTTCAAAGTGGATTAGCTCAAGCATCATGAAAAATTTTATATACAGTCTCATATTTAGTTTACTAACATTACCTTTTTATGCTCAAGAAGATAGCTATTCTAGTGGTAAACAATATGTTGTAACAAGACATGATGGTGGCGAGTATATTGGAGAAATTATTTCTGATGACGGAAGAGAAATTTTAATCATAACCAAATCAATTGGGAAATTATACATTAGAAAGTCACTGATATCTAGTATTAAATTGATTGAAGATGGTGAAATAAGTTACGATGAAGACTACAAAACTACTGGACCTTTTACCACCAGATACTATTTTACCAACAATGCGCTTCCAGTTAAAAAAAATGAAAACTATGCCTTAATTCATTTATTTGGACCCGAAATTCAGCTTTCCGTATCAAACACCACATCAATTGGAATCATGTCTTCCTGGATTGCCAGCCCAATTGGAGTTGTTTTAAAGCAACAACTTTTAGCCAAAGAGTCATTTCACCTCTCTCTTGGAACAATTATGGGCACATCAGGTTACATTGAACAAGGAAGTATTTTTGGCGGCTTGCATTGGTTGACAGCCACATTTGGGGATAGATCCACAAATATTAGCTTTTCTGGAGGTGTTGGATATATAAGTTGGCCAGATGTTACTAACTCCTCCATTATGGAGAATCAAAGAAGAATTGGGGAGAATTATGGTTATGACTTTAATGACCAAAACCACCCTCACTACGTTCCTGACAATCCCTATGACACCACAACTACTTCCTTATACCCAACATGGGGATGGGGCGGATACTATGGATATGACAGAAGAGAACAAGCGCTTCGTGATGAATTATATAGTTCCAACTACTATAACAATTTTAATACGGAGGTGTTCCAATTTAATGACTTCCAATTAGCCAGTTTATTTAGCATATCTGCTATTACTCCCATTGGCAAAAAAGCCAGTTTTATTTTTGATTCCATGATTATAAGTAGAAATAAAAAACAACTTGTATATACAGGCGTAAAAGAAGTTGACATTGACTATACTGTCTTCAACACCATTACTGGAATGGAGGACTCTTATGACCAAACTATACTTGTTGGAACAGATCCAGTTATTTCAGATCAAACCTACAATCACACCACATTAATATTTATGCCAGCTGTGAGGTTCAGTAAAAGTTATGAAAAGGCATTTCAAATTTCACTTGCAGGATTTATAGATATTAATGAGTTAAATGGGACTATATCAGCACCAGTACCAACAATTTCCTGGCTGAGGAAGTTTTAATTTTGAAGTAATTCCAATCTTAGCATATTCAATACAGAAAGTGAAGTGACATGTATGTTTCTTTCTCTACTGTAACCTAAGTTTAACTTTTTAGATTTAACCCCATTTGGTCCAGCGGTAGCAATCCAAATTGTTCCCACAGGCTTTTCAGCTGTTCCTCCAGTAGGACCAGCAATTCCTGATGTAGCAAGTCCATATTCAGTATTTAAATTTCTTCTCACGCCAATTGCCATTTGCTCCACTACTTGTTGACTAACAGCACCATACTCATTCAACGTCTTTTCCTCAACTTGCAGTTGATTTATTTTAATTTGGTTAGAATAGCTAATTATACTGCCTTCAAAATATGCAGAGCTACCACTAACACTTGTTATCATTTTAGCCACTGCTCCACCTGTGCAGCTTTCAGCTGTGGCCACTGTTTCATTTTTTTCTGATAATAACTGCCCAACCACTCCTTCCATGGTGTCATCTTCATAACCATAGATTTGATTAGGTATAATCTTTTTAAGGTATTGAATATGTTCTTCTAATTTGAGATTTATAGTTTTTTGGTTTTTACCCAACAGAGATAATCTCAATTTAACAATGCCTGGAGAGGGCAAGTAGGCCAACTTAATTTCATCATGGGATAATTTATCTTCCCAATCTTTTATGACTTCAGCCAAAAATGACTCTCCCATACCATGAGTTCTTATCGTTTTATGAATTAAGATATGGTCATTATTTGATTTCTTAAGTAATTTAGGAATGACTATTTCTGATATTATTCCTTTCATTTCATAGGGTACTCCTGGTAATGAAATAAAAATTTTCTTGTCCTTTTCAAACCACATTCCACTTGCAGTACCTCTTGAATTAGGTAAAAGTTCACACGCTGAAGGAATTAAAGCTTGGTCTTTATTGGTTTGTAGTATTGGTAATTGTCTAGAATTAAAGTAGTCTACAATTTGTTGCTCAATAACTAAATTTCTTTCCAGTTTGGTGTCAAAATAATCACATAGTGTGTGTTTTGTTATATCATCTTTTGTTGGACCTAATCCACCAGTTATAATAATTAAATCAGCTTTAATAGATAACTCATCTAAAGCATTTAAAATAGCATTTTCATCATCTGGAATAACAACTCCAGCAACAACTTTATAACCCAATAAGTTCAATTGTTCACCTAACCATGCTGCGTTAGTATTTACTGTTTGACCAATCAATAATTCATCTCCAATTGAAATAAGTGCGCAATCCATTATATTCTAAAGTTAAATATTAAAAACTAATAAAATCAGTTTGGCCAAATTTTTGGTAGATTAGTTAAAAATTAAATTCATGAAAAAAATAATCTCGCTTTTGTTTATATTATGCATGTTCAGCTGTGACACCCTTCAACAAGTAGCTGACAGCTCTGGAATAAATGTCAATAATCCCATAAATACAGCTCCATCGATCTCTAATGATGAAGTTATAAACGGTTTAAAGGAGGCACTTACTATTGGTGCAACAAAAGGAGCTGAACAAGCCTCAAATGTAGGAGGATTTTTAAAAAATGACATTATTAGATTGCCCTTTCCTCCAG
>CAJWIX010000077.1 GCA_913042175.1 uncultured Flavobacteriales bacterium | reverse complement strand
AAATTTACTTCTTCATTTCAAGTGTTAAATACAGACCACGTAATCTGTCACATGGAGAAATCAGTTAAGTTAAACATGCAGATTACTATCCAAAAAGGAAGAGGTTATGTTCCTGCTGAGGAGAATAAGACTGAAACTGCAGCTGTTGGCACAATATTTACTGATGCCATTTTTACACCAATTAGAAATGTAAAATATACAGTTGACAATTATAGAGTTGAGCAAAAAACTGATTATGAAAAATTAATTTTTGACATAGATACTGACGGTTCAATTCACCCTAAAGAAGCTTTAAAAGAAGCGGCTAGAATTTTAATTCACCATTTCATGTTATTCTCTGATGAGAAAATTACTTTAGATGAGGATGAAAAATCTGAAACTGAAGAGTTTGATGAAACTTCATTACACATGAGACAGTTATTAAAAACAAGATTGGTAGACATGGATCTTTCAGTTAGAGCTTTAAATTGTCTTAAAGCGGCAGATGTAGAAACTCTAGGAGAATTAGTTGCTTACAATAAAAATGACTTATTGAAGTTTAGAAACTTTGGTAAAAAGTCTTTAACGGAATTAGATGACTTAATTGAATCAAAAGGATTGTCATTTGGTATGGATGTTTCTAAATATAAATTAGATAGAGACTAATTCGTAGGACGTATTAAATAAATTGATATGAGACACGGTAAGAAAATAAATCATTTGAGTAGAAAGAAGGCACATAGAAGTGCTATGTTAGCCAATATGGCCTGCTCATTGATCGAACATAAAAGAATAAATACGACTCTTGCAAAAGCAAAAGCACTTAGAAAATATGTGGAGCCTTTGATTACTAAATCTAAAGATGATACTACGCATAATAGAAGAGTTGTTTTTAGTTATTTGAATGATAAAAAAGCTTCTTCTACATTATTTAGAGATGTTGCTCCTAAAATTAGTGATAGACCTGGTGGATACACTAGAATCATTAAACTGAACAATAGATTAGGAGATAATGCAGAGATGGCAATGATAGAACTGGTTGACTTTAATGAATTATTAACTAAAGATCAAGCGAAAAAGAAGAAGACAAGAAGAAGAGGCGGTAAGAAATCTACTTCTAATGAATCTTCTGCTCCAGCAACTGCTACAAATGAAGAAACTGAAACAGCTTCTGTTGAAGAAGTTGTTACTAAAACAGATGATGTTGATTCAACTAGCGAAAAAGTAGAGGCAAACGAAGCTCCTGCTGAGGAAACTCCTGCTACTGATGAAGTAAAAGCTGAGAAAAAAGAGGAATCTTCAGATGAAAATGCAGATGATTCTGCTGAAGAAGATAAAAAGAAAGACTAATATGAAGCTAAAAATTTAGTTTATAAAGGGTAGTTATTAATAACTACCCTTTTTTTTGTTCATAAATAAATTATAAGAATTTCAACTAAAAATTAATTTTGTAGGATGCAAACTAAAAATACACCTGCTATACTTTTATTAGCTGATGGAAAAGTATTTCATGGCAATGCTTGTGGAATGATTGGAACAACCACTGGTGAGATTGCTTTCAATACTGGAATGTCTGGCTATCAAGAAATTTTCACGGATCCTTCATACTATGGACAGATAATTACTATGGCAAATGCTCATATCGGTAATTATGGTGCTCATGATATGGAGATTGAATCAAATCGTTCTCAAATTAAAGGCTTAGTAGTTAAAAAATTTGCCAATCACTATTCAAGATATGGTAATCAATCTACTTTACTTCATGATTTTTTGGTTAAGGATAATATTGTTGGAATTAAAGATGTTGATACTAGAGCATTAATAAGTCATATTAGAGAGAATGGTGCTCAAAATGCAATTATTTCATCTGAAATTTATTCTATTGATGATTTGAAATCAAGATTGAATGATGCTCCAAACATGAAAGGATTAGAATTGGCTTCAAAAGTATCTACAAAAGAATCTTACACTGAAGGGAATGGACAATATAAAATTGCGCTAATAGATTATGGTGTCAAAAAGAATATTATAAGATGTTTGGTTGAAAGAGATTGTACAGTTAAAGTATTTCCTTACAATGTTAGTTTATCTGAGATTGAGGCCTTTATTCCTGATGGAATTATGCTTTCTAATGGTCCAGGAGATCCAGAACCATTGGTTGAGCAAATAGAAGTTGTTAAGCAATTGGTTGAAAAAGATTACCCTATTTTTGGTATTTGCTTAGGGCATCAAATATTATCTATATCCCAAGGTTTAGAAACTGAAAAAATGCATAATGGGCACAGAGGAATAAATCATCCAGTTAAAAATATATTAACCAGTAAATGCGAAATTACTTCACAAAACCATGGTTTTGTAGTAAAAAAATCAGCTGTTGATGAAAATGAAAATATTGAATTAACGCATATTCATTTAAATGATCAAACAGTAGCTGGTATTTCTGTTAAGGGTAAAAAAGCATTTTCAGTTCAGTATCATCCTGAATCTTCACCAGGACCAAATGATTCAAGGTATTTATTTGATCAATTTGTTGATATAGTTGCAAAAAGTAAGTTAGAATTAGTAAAATAGAAATAATGGGATTTATAGAATATATTCATGGCAGACAAATTTTAGATTCAAGAGGTAATCCTACACTTGAAGTCGATGTATACACATCTAATGGCGGTTTTGGTAGGGCAGCAGTTCCATCTGGTGCTTCAACTGGCATTCATGAAGCTGTTGAACTTAGAGACGGAGACAAAGGAATTTATCTAGGTAAAGGGGTTTTAAAAGCAGTTCAAAATGTTAATACTGTAATTAGCGATGAACTAAAAGGGTTTTCCATTTATGAACAAAGAGTGATAGATCAGAAAATGATCCATTTAGATGGTTCTCCAAACAAATCTAATCTTGGTGCCAATGCCATTCTTGGAGTATCCATGGCTTGTGCAAAGGCTGCTGCTTCTGAATTAGGAAGACCATTATATAGTTATTTAGGAGGGGTAAATGCTACTACTTTACCTGTGCCTATGATGAATATTTTAAATGGAGGTTCTCACGCAGATAATAAAATAGATATTCAAGAATTTATGGTTATGCCATTTGGTGCATCTTCATTTAGTGAAGCATTGAGAATGGGTACGGAAGTATTTCATCATTTGAAAAGTGTGTTAAAACAAAATGGGATGTCTACTAACGTTGGAGATGAGGGTGGTTTTGCTCCTGCACTTGGATCAAATGAAGAAGCTATAGAAGTAGTATTAAAAGCGATAGAATCAGCTGGCTACAGACCCGGTGAAGACATTTGGATTGCTCTTGATGCAGCATCTTCAGAATTTTACGATAAAAAATCAGGTAAATATACTTTTGAGTCAACGGGCGATGTTATGGGTTCTAATGACTTAGTTTCTTTTTGGACTGATTGGGTTAAAAAATATCCAATTATTTCTATAGAAGATGGGTTAGATGAAGATGATTGGAATGGTTGGAAATTATTAACGGAAAAAGTAGGGGATAAATGCCAGTTAGTAGGTGATGATTTATTTGTGACCAATACCAAACGATTACAAAAGGGCATTGATGAAGATACTGCAAATTCTATTTTAATTAAAGTAAATCAAATTGGTAGTTTATCTGAGACTATCGATGCAGTTAATTTAGCTTCAAAAAATGGCTATTCTTCAGTGATGAGTCACAGAAGTGGAGAAACCGAGGATAATACTATTGCTGATTTAGCGGTGGCGTTAAATACCGGTCAAATTAAGACAGGTTCAGCCTCAAGATCTGATAGAATGGCAAAATACAATCAACTATTAAGGATTGAGGAGCAATTAGGATCAACAGCTTATTTCCCAGGTAATGATTTTAAGTTTTTGAAGGGCTAATGAATGGTAAAGAGTAGAAAAGGAAATCGTTATAAGAAATGGTTTTTTCTGTTACTTGCAATAAACCTTTTTTATATAGCCTCTCAATTATACACAACTCCAAATTTTCTAAATCAGTTAAGAAAGTACTATAATCAATGGTTTCATGCTCCAGTTATTCCATTAGGAGACTATATATATGGTTTTGATGTTTCTGAATATCAAGGCATAATCAACTGGAATAGTATAAATCAAATAAATGAAGGACATTCTGCAGAGTTCGTAATCATTAGATCCACAGCTGGAAAAGACCATAGAGACAGATATTTTACCTCTAACTTTAGAGAAGCTAAAAAAAATGGTATAATTAGAGGAGCTTATCATTATTACAGACCAAATGAAAATTCTACATCACAAGCTAGGAATTATATAAAAAATGTAAAACTATCTCCTGGTGATTTTCCTCCAATTTTAGATATTGAGAAAATAAGTAAAGTTCAAAGCATAAAGAGTTTAAAAATTGGGATTAAAAATTGGTTATCTATAGTAGAGTCTCATTACGGAATAAAGCCTATTATATACACCGGAGCTCACTATTATAATGACCATTTAAAGGGTGATTTTAATGATTATGTGCTTTGGATAGCCAATTACAACAATGTAAAGACCCCTTTAAAAAATTCAACTTGGTCAATATGGCAATTTTCAGATAATGGTTCCATTGATGGAATAAAAGGCCCAGTTGATCTTAATTTATTTAATGGAAGTACTGTAGATTTAAAAAAATATCTTTTAAAATAGATGTTTTGTTGTTTCTTTGTCAATTATAAAATTTAACCATGAGTGATTCTAAAATAATTTGTTATACTAAAACAGACGAGGCTCCTGCTTTGGCTACCTATTCATTTTTACCTATTGTAAATGCTTTTACTAAACAAGCTGGAGTTAAAATAGTTTTAAAGGATATATCTCTTGCTGCGAGAATTTTATCTCAGTTTCCAAACAGTCTTAATAGTAGTCAGGTTGTAGAAGATGACTTAAAATATTTAGGAGAATTAGCTAAAAAAGAGGAAGCTAACATTATAAAGTTACCTAATATAAGTGCTTCAGTACCACAATTAACATCTGCAATAAAAGAATTGCAGCAAAAAGGTTTTGCTATACCGAATTATCCAGAAGAGCCAAATTCCGAAGAAGAAAGAGCAATTAAAGCCACTTATGATAAAGTGAAAGGAAGTGCTGTTAATCCAGTTTTAAGAGAAGGAAATTCTGATAGAAGAGCCCCTAAAGCGGTTAAAAATTACGCAAAAAAGAATCCTCATTCCATGGGTGAATGGTCAGCAAGTTCAAAAACTCACGTTTCGAGCATGCCTGACGGTGATTTTTTTGGAACTGAAAAATCTCACACGTGTAATAAGAACGAAACAGTAAAAATTGTCTTTAATAGTCAAGATGGCGATGTTGATACGCTAAAGGATAACTTATCCTTATTAGATGGTGAGATTATAGATTCTGCATGCATGAATATGAGTAAATTGGGTTCTTTCTTTGAAGAGGAAATACAATCTGCCAAGGAAGAGAATCTTTTGTTTTCATTACACATGAAAGCCACCATGATGAAAGTGTCTGATCCTATTATTTTCGGGAAATGCGTTTCAGTTTTTTATAAATCTATCTTTAATAAGTTTGGAAAAGAGTTGGAAAAAGTAGGCGTTGATGTAAATAACGGTTCAGGTAATTTATTTGCAAAGATTAACGAATTGCCATCTTCATTAAGAGATGAAATAAACATGGAGTTAAGTCAATTGGTTAATAATCTTCCTGATTTAGCTATGGTTGATTCAGATAATGGAATAACCAATCTTCATGTTCCAAGTGATGTAATTATTGACGCATCTATGCCTGCAATGATAAGAAGTTCAGGGATGATGTGGAATAAAAATGGACAATTACAAGATACAAAAGCCGTTATTCCAGACAGGAGCTATTCCAGTATTTATAAAGCAACGATAGAGTTTTGCAAGAAGAAAGGTGCATTTAATCCTGCCTTAATGGGTAGTGTTTCCAATGTTGGTTTAATGGCCCAAAAGGCAGAAGAATATGGTTCACATGATAAAACTTTCCAATTAAGTAAAGCTGGAGTTGTCCAAGTAATAAATTCTTCTAATGAAGTTTTACTAGAACAACATGTAAACGAAGGAGATATTTTCAGGATGTGTCAGGTTAAAGATGCACCTATTCAAGATTGGGTGAAATTGGCTGTGTCAAGGGCTAGAGCAACAAATACACCAGCTGTATTTTGGTTAGATGAGCAAAGAGCGCATGATAGAGAATTAATCACCAAAGTCAATACATATTTAAAAAATCATGACACGGATGGTTTAGAAATCTTAATTATGTCTCCTTATGATGCTACAAATTATAGTTTGGATCGTGTATCAAAAGGATTAGATACCATTTCTGTTACTGGAAATGTACTTAGAGATTATCTTACTGATTTATTCCCTATTTTAGAGTTAGGCACAAGTGCTAAAATGTTATCTATTGTTCCATTAATGAATGGTGGCGGATTATTTGAAACAGGTGCAGGTGGGTCTGCTCCAAAGCATGTACAGCAATTTAATAAAGAAGGATATTTAAGATGGGATTCTTTAGGTGAATTTTTAGCTCTTGCTGTTTCTTTAGAACATTTCTCTGAAAAATATAATGATGAAAAATGTAAAGTTTTAGGTTCATGTTTGGACACAGCAACAGAAAAGTTGTTGGAAGAAAATAAATCTCCTGCAAGAAAATTGGGTAAGATTGATAATAGAGGAAGTCATTTTTACTTGGCATTATATTGGGCTGAGGCATTAGCTAATCAAAATGAAAATAAAGAATTGGCAGTTGTTTTTAGTTCTTTATATGATAGCTTAAAACAGAATGCTCAACAAATAGATGATGAACTAATAGCTGCACAAGGACAACCTCAAGATGTTGGTGGTTATTATATGCCAAATGATGAATTAGCTTCTAAAGCTATGCGTCCAAGTATTACCTTGAACGGAATAATAGATGCTTTAGCTTAAAATTGAAAGCGCAATTGAGCTCTAATATCTGATTTGGAAAAATCGTTGATTTCATTATAACCTGACCCAATTGTCGTTCGATTGGTGTAAAACCAGTTTCCATATCTTAACCAAAAGTCAATTCCCTTTTTGAACTGATATCTCAAGGTTAGATATGATCTTGCACCTTGAAAGTAATAAGCAGGAATCCTAAAATAATATAGTACATCATTTTCATAACTATATATTCTTGAGTTATATGAATCAGTATCAAATAATGCAAATCGAGCAGTAAAAGACAATTTACTTTCTTTTGGTTTGTATATGACATCTTGAGCTAATAGTAAGCCATCTTCTTTATCTGCTCCATCTCTGAAGTAAGTCATATATTCAATTCTGCTACGTAGTCGTATAGATTCTGTAATAAGAACATTGAAATTTAATCTGTAATTCCATTGATCTGCAATAGAAACATTTGGGATATCTCTATCAAATGTTAAAGCTGAATTAAATGGTCTTTCTCTGTGTCTTATTCTTCCATAAATGTCCAACTTTTTGTTGGGATGATAGACCAATTGTAAAAATCCATCCATCCCAAATGAGTTAGGTTTATCAACTTGATATCTCATCCAAGGAAATTTGAATTGATCAAAATAAGTTGATATTTCCCAATGATTATTGAGTTTAAACTGTAAACCAGCTAACAAGCCCTCTTCATTAATTGGGAAACTACTTTCTGCAATGGCATTGGCATATACACTATGGTAATTTTCATCATATTTTCGGTAAAGAAGGGATACCGCCAAATTAGGATGTAATGAAGCAAGTAATCCATGTAATTGTGCGTTTCCACCGCTAATGCTTCTACTGACTTCACCAAATAGATTGACATTTCTTTTAATAAAACTATAGTGTAATCCATTTACCCAATTCATGTTGCTATTGAACTGAAATTGATTATACATAGATAGGTTTCTATTTATTTCACCTCTATAGTAAGTGACTGCACTAATTGCACCTACAGTTAAAAAATCATTATGAAAAGAGACTTCAGCACCCCCAATATTTTCTTCCAAAGCATCTTTATCATTAAGTTCCCCTACAGTGGTGTGTAATCCAGAAGCTTGTAAACTACTTACAATTAAGTCTCCATCGGATGATAAAGTATCCTCCGTAATATTTGCATCTATAGCTTTTTTAGATCCAAAGGCAAGAAAATGAATTTTTTTAAAATTCAATGCAACAGCGGCACCTCTCATAAACAGGTTTTCATCCAGTGAAGCATAAGGCCTTATTCCCATGGGATTTCGTTTAATAGCCATAGGATTTGATGTTTTACCCATAGCTAAACCAGACCAAAAAGTTAATCCCTGTCCAAGTTGAATGTGGTAATCCCCTAAAGCTAAACCTTTGATTTTACCTACATCTCTCAGGTAGAAATGGGCAGAATAAAAGTCAAACCCAGCAGTTGTAGGTTGATTGAAAAGTTGGTCTGCTCTTTTATTGGGAAGGAAAGATTCACCAGCATCTTTTTCTGCTGTAAATCCAATACTTAAGTGATTTTGGTATTTAAATCTATATCTCAAATATAAATTATCTGGTGAACCAACTTGTTTTGAGTTTGGAGAATTTAACCAGTTGCTATCAGATAATTCTTGTTGACCTTCAACATTATTCAATACTCTAGAGTACCTTAGAAAAAGGTCGTTTTTACCTAAACTTAACATTTCTGATAAAGACAAATGAGTAGCATCTATTTCTTCACTAACTTCAACAAATGGTATAATTTTTCTGATATCAGTTGGTGTGATTTCTTTTATTGTTTGCAGTTCATAAATAGTAAGTAGTTTGCCATGTCTTTTAATATGCTCAATTATGGCAATGATTTGAAATTCGTTAAGAAGATGTAATTGTTTTAAATCATATTTGATGTTCTTTTTATTGAGGTTTATTGGGTGTTCATAATAAAAACTCAATTGGTCAAAAAGAGTAGTGTAATCAATATCCTCATCTTCATTGTTTTCTGCAATATTTTCAATGCGTTGTTCAAGAATGTATTGTTTTTTCATGTCTCTTGCAGAAACATGCGTTTTAAGACCTAACCTATATTGATATCCTTTTGAAGTATCTGATTGCTGATACCCAATTACAGGTATAATAAAAAAGATTAGATATAGTGATAATTTTCTCAATGATTATTTAAATTGATAAACTATACCAAAATCAGGACTCCACCCCAAAATTTGATGAATTTGAGTAGCAAATACCAACCGTAATTTATTTAGTTGAACATTTATTCCAAGTGATGCTAAAGACGGATTTGTCCCAATTCCACCTCTTATACTGACTTTTTCAGTGGGTTGATATTGAATTCCAGTCATGAAAGATAACGGATAAGACATATCTTTTTTAACACCTGCCTGCAATATCAAATCATCTGAAAAATGATAACCTGCAGCAAATTGCATTATAGTTGGCACTCTTTCATTTGCATAGTCATCAATTTTAGAAAAAGTAGGGTTTAAAACAGATAATCCAATATGGAGTTCATTGGTTAAATTGGCTGCTAATCCAAAATCTGTTGATACAATAGATTTATTATTATAAAAATCACCAGCATTAATATGATGATAATTGAGTTTTATTCCTCCAGATAAATTTTCACCTAATTTCATACTATAGCCCATACCAGTAGTGTTAATTTGATAAAATTCATTTCCGTAATTGGCATAGTTTAAGCCAAATACACCTTTAGCGGTTTTTATTGCAGCAACAAAATTTGCAGTAGAAAAATCATTCAGTAAAAATGGTTGATAAAAGCTAATCCCAATAGTGTTTGCTTCTATATTTTCAAGTTGACCTATATTGTAATTTATGGCCCAAACATCTATATTGTTTGCGTTTAAACCAGCCATTGCGGTACTGTTTGGACCGTTAGATTCGATTAATTGGCAAAACCCAAATTGAACAATGAAACAACTTATGAAAAGAGTAATTGAATATAATTTCATTTAATGAATTTACAGATTTTTATCCAATATCGATTACTTAATTATTAAGTCTAAATGAAATATACTTTATTTTAATTGCTTCTTTTAGCCACTTTTCTTCATAGAAAGTCTTAATGTTAAGTAAATCCATTAATTTATGATCATACTTTGTTTTGGATGAATAGATATCATTGATATTGTTAATGATAGTGAACTCTTGTTCTTTTATTTGTTCTAATGTGTATTCATAAAGAAGGTCACTATCTGTTTTAAGATGAATAATTCCATCCTTTTTAAGGAAAGTTTTGTATCTATTGATGAACAAGGGTGAGGTTAATCTTTTCCTAGGTTTTTTAGGCTGTGGATCAGAAAATGTAAGCCATATTTCATCTACTTCTTCTGGGCCAAAAAACTTATCTATAAAATCAACTTTTGTCCTAAGGAATCTTACATTAATTAACTTATTTTCTGTAGCTGTTTTAGCTCCTTTCCATAGTCTAGCCCCTTTTATGTCAATGCCAATGAAGTTTTGACTTGGAAAAAGTTTTGCCAAACCTGTGGTATATTCACCTCTACCACAGCCTAGTTCTAAAATTATGGGGTTTTTATTACAGAATTCAGTTTGCCAACTTTCTTTTAATTCATGACTTGAAGAATCAAAACTAAGTTCAGGTTGAAATAAATTTTTAAATGATATATTTTCTTTAAATCTCTTTAATTTATCCTTTCCCATCTCCTTCAAATTTCCCACTCTTTGGTAAGATTTTCGTTTTTTCACCAAAAAACTCTGCAAAATCTCTCATAGCATTGGCTAGTTGGTCTTCAGATGTTGCTCTTTCATATGTATTGGCCATAGTCATAAATGATTGAAAGATCATCATATTCATTTCTTCAATAGACATCTTCTTTGTCCATAAATCAAGATTAAAAGTTTCTTTTTTGGATGCATTCCAAAAATAAAGTAATGCTGCTGAAGCTTCTTCCTTAGTATTGTCTTGACTCGATGTCCAAGTTATAGATTCTGGAATCATGTTTTCGTCCATAGTAACATCAACGGCCAATGTTTCTTTATTTTGATTTTTAGGGTTCATAGTATTTTAATATTTTTTGCATGTTTTTTTCTTTCATTATACCATCAATGCTTAAGTCATTATTTTCGGCATAATCTTTAATCATTTCATAGCCTAACCAAATGCCAATAGTTGATGGAGATTCGCTGCCAAAATTTTTTGTAAAGGGACCTTCTAAGAAAAAGGGGTCTACTAGAGTTGGGTCACTTTCATAAAGTAATTTTTCGTCAACAATATATCTCCATATATTAGTTTCATTAGAATGGCACCAATCTAATTCCTCTTTGCTGTATCTAAATTTTTTTTCTTCTTCTTCAAATGGCAAGATGATTTCCATGAGATAAGCTATTTTACCAAATGCTAACATTCTAGCAAGTAATTCATCCCCTAAATGTTCGTAATGATAGCTCATTAAAAAGCTGAAAAAGACATCTGAAATCATAAATTTCTTATCCATTTTTTGCTTATAATATTGAGGAAAAGTGTTTGGAGGTAGCATTTTTATGATTTCATTTTCTCCTCCTAAATACATATCAAGACCTATCCAAATTATATGGTCATTTTCAATTACAGTAGCATTAAAATTGGAATAAAATGTCCCTATTTTAGCTTCTTTAATACCTCTCTTAAATAAGGAGTTATAGTTACTCATCCCAACACTAATTTTTTCCTCTTGTAAAGTAAGGTCCGGGAATTCTTCCTCCATCGCTTCAAAAACTAATTTCAAAGTACTGTCATTTAGGAATTCGCGAAGAATAGGTAACGTTAGTGAATCTTTTAGTAAGGGGTTAAATAATTCATTTTTACTACCAGCTCTTATCATCTTCGTGTAAAAGTTTTCATATAGTTCTGGGTACTTCAAAAACTCACTATGAAAAACCTCTTCATCTCCATTATAAAATAATTTATCTAATCTCGTGTTGTCCACCGAAACAATGTCTTCCTCATTTATGTTTGGTAGAAGGTTGTTTTCTTCACAACCCAATAAGGAGAAAATAAAAAACAGTAAAGTGAATTGTAACTTTTTCATTGTTATTTTGTAAAAGTAAAATTTGTTGCTTAAAAATATTATGTTT
>CAJWIX010000076.1 GCA_913042175.1 uncultured Flavobacteriales bacterium | reverse complement strand
TAATTTGCTTCGTTACATAGTTCTGTTTTTGTCAATGTAAATTCGGCATCTAATATATATTGATCTACAAACCCATTGATGATGAGTGTATCTTTATCACCATTTGGATAGGTAGCATAATGAGTTAAATTAAATGTTCCAGCATTTTGATATAGATGCGTTGGATTTTGATCATTGGAACTATTTCCATCGCCAAAGTCCCAAAAATACTGAGTTGCACCACTAAATGGAGAAGATAAATTAACCAATTCAGGACCACAGGTTTGAGTAATTACATTATTTGTAATTGGGTCTACAAGAGGACCAGTTATTAGTGTGTCTGGACTTGTGCTGTCTTCTTCAATCACTATGGGAATAGGATTTTGAATGGGGTCATTATTGGCATCGCAATTAAAGATAACGGGAATGTTTTGGGTTACTATACAACCTGAAGGAGATAATGCTTGATAGGTAACCATGTAGGAGTTTTCTGTATTAAATGAGTGATTAACATCAGCTGTTCTTACCACACCGCCATCACCCATGTCCCAGAGATGATCAATTACTCCATTAGAACTATTTATGACATTAATTAATCCATTACCACATGTATTGTCAATGGTAATATTCAAATTAACATCCATATTGTCATCAATTTTAATGATGGCATAATTGCTGATGTTATACATACATCCGTTGGGTGCATCAGCATTTATCAATACATTATAAATTCCAGGTTGGGTGTAATTATTCGTAGCGTTAGAACCTGATGCAAAATTACCATCACCAAAATCCCAATTCCAATAGGTATTTCCAATGTTTCCAGCATCAGCAACAAAAGTATAAGGAGAGCAGGCAAATATGGTGTCAGGATCAGGAAGTACAACGTCATCTTCACCAAAGGTTGTAATCATACTTTGTATTGTATAGGAAGATGAACAACCAGAATTATCAGAACAACTAAATATGACATCATAACTTCCAATTGTATCATAAATGTGAGTTGGGTTAGGATCAGTAGATGTATTTCCATCTCCAAAATCCCAATGAAAAGATGTAGCAGAAGGGGGAGCACTATTGGTGAAGTCTACTTCTAGAGCTGCACATCCAGTAGATGGATTGGCCATAAAATTAGTTAATGTTAACCCGGCCTGAACAGTATCTAAGTTATAATTAGATTGACAACCATTTACATCTGTAATTTGAAGTGTTGGGTAATAGGTGCCACTATTCACATAATTATAACTGGAGTTGGGATTTGATGAAGTAACTGTTGTGTCGCCAAAGTCCAATAAAATTGTATTTGAAGGGTTTGTTGTGATATCAAATTGCACATTAAGAGGTGGACATCCGACATTGTTGGTTACTACAGTAGTTGCTGTAGGGGTTGGAGAAATGTTAATGTTGTTATTTGACGATTGTTGTTGAATACAACCATTAACATCAGTAATAATAGCGTTAATTGTAAAAACACCACTGGAGTCAAAAGTATTAGATGTGTTTGATGTTGTATTTGCAGAATTTCCATCTCCAAAGTCCCATGAAATCTGTTGAATATTTTGATTAGGTGTTACATTAAAATTAACTTGTAGTGGAGGACACCCAGAATTTGTTGAACTTGTAATAGAATAATTTTGAAGTTCAACAATATTTAATGTTCCTATGGCAATTGAATCTATGCAGCCATTTGTAGATGTAGCTAATAAAGTAGGATTAAATATTCCAGTTGCATTATAGTTGTAGGCTAAATTGCCAACAATTGTGTTAGAAATATTACCATCTCCAGTTCTCCAAGACCAATTGGCAATACTTGTATTTGAAGATGAACCCGAAAAATTTACTGTAGAGTTACTATCACATAGTAAGGTCGTATCAATACTGGCTGATAGGTTAGGGTTGGGGTAAACATGAATAGGGCCCATAGTGGTGTCATGGCTGCAACCACTAGAATTTGTGGCAACAAGAGTTACGTTAAATATGCCCGTTAAATTATATTGATGAGATGGATTTATATCAGTTGAAGTATTTCCATCATTAAAATCCCATGTATAGCTAATGGCTCCAGAACTAGCGTTGTTAAAATCAAAGGAATTATCGCTAAAACAATTTGAGATAGATACTGTTGAAAATGATGCAGTTGGTAAATCTAAAACTTGTATGTAATTCACTAGAGTGATAGAATCTGTATCTGTAGCATTTTGGGCTATTAATTTCACCGTATAAAAACCTGGTGTTGTATAAGTTGTTGATGGGTTAGTTAAAGATGATTGAATACCATTGCCAAAATCCCAAGAATAATTTGTTGCATTTTGAGATGTGTTAGTAAAATTTACAACAAGTGGTGAACAACCTACAGTAACATCTGAAGTGAATGATGGTGTTACTTGACCAAAAAAATTAGTGTTTATAAAAAATACTATTAGAATTAATAACCTTACAGGAAATGGCATAGTATCAAAAGTACGAATTGTACATCAATTAATAAATACCAAAACTTTTCATTTTTTTGTTAATTACTCTGCTGTATTTTTGATTTCGATCAAACCAAATGCCTTTCCGGCTATCATAGGTTAAGTAGGCGACAGGTAAATCAAGTATGTCTTCGTCCTCTTCTTTGATTTTCCAAAGTTCTTTTTCTACTAAATTTATAGTTAAATCAAAGGTGGGAACTTTTTTAGTTGATTTGGGTACATTTGTATTGAAAGCAATACGCTTGGTGTAGTGATCTTCATCAACGCACTCAAATTCGAGTAAAATTTTATGATTTAATTCTAAATGAAGATTATACTTTCCATTTTTTGCAAAAACCGTATCTACAATCCCATCATCATGAACAATTCTTACACTTACATTTTTAACTTTTCCCATAGAATGTAGCACTTTTCCTTTTATGTGCAATCTTTTATCTAATTCATCCTGTGCATTAATATTAAAAGCAAGAATCACAGTTAATAGATATAGAAAGTAGATTTTAATTTTCATAAATAATTTCGATAATGGATATTAATTTCTTTAAAGCTATTAATTTTTAAAAAATGATTTAGTATTGATTAGTACTATTTTGATATTTTTACAAACTATATGATTCAAAAGAAAGTTTCACTTTACGTTTCCCTTATACCTGTTGTTGTTTTAATAGTTCTCTTAAGCTTAAATGTTTGGTTATTTGGGGATAACACTACATCTGGATCGAATCAATTAAGTCTACTTATAGCTGCAGCTGTTGCAGCAGTATTAGGAGGTCTTTATGGGGTCAAGTGGAAAGACATGTTAAACGGAGCTGTGAAGAGTATTTCTTCTGCAATGGGAGCACTTATTATCTTACTACTGATAGGTTCTTTAGCAGGGACTTGGATGTTAAGTGGTATTGTTCCTTCTATGATTTTCTATGGACTAGAAATTCTCAATCCAACTATTTTTCTATTTGCAACATGTATAGTTTGTGCCGTAGTTTCTCTTGCTACAGGTAGCAGTTGGTCAACAATAGCTACCATAGGTATTGCTATGTTAGGAATTGGCAATGCCTTAGGACTTAGTAATGGTTTAATAGGAGGTGCCATAATTTCTGGAGCCTATTTTGGTGATAAAATGTCTCCATTATCAGACACAACAAATTTAGCACCAGCTATGGCTGGAACTGATTTAATATCACACATAAGGTACATGATGTTCACAACAATTCCTTCAATAACCATTACACTTATCATATTTTTATTTATTGGCTTAAAAATGGATAATAACAGCTCCGGATTTAGTCAAGTTCTTGAGATGCAAAATGCACTTTCATCAACATATAACATAAGTTTATGGTCTTTATTAGTTCCTGTTTTAGTCATTTTTTTAATTGTTAAAAAAGTACCTGCAGTTCCAGCTTTATTTATTGGGACAATAGGAGGTGGGTTATATGCTGTGTTTTTCCAACAAGACGTTATATATCAATTGACTAAATATGAAATTGGTAATAATTTATCATACCTAAAGCATGCTTATATTTCTGTAATGAATGCTATGACTGTAGAAATGAGTATCAATACGGGTAATGAAGGAGTAAATAACCTTGTCTCCACCGGTGGAATGTCTGGTATGCTTAACACCATTTGGCTGATAGTATGTGCTATGAGTTTTGGTGGTATAATGGAGGTTACAGGCTTTTTAAAAACAATTACCAATTCATTATTAAGATTTGTAAAATCAAGAAAATCTTTGGTGCTTACCACTTCAGGAACATGTCTATTTCTAAATGTTACGGCTTCAGATCAATATTTAGCTATTGTTGTTCCTGGAAGAATGTTTGCTAATTCTTATAAGAAATATGGTTTGGACCCTAAAAATTTAAGCCGAACCTTAGAGGATACTGCAACTGTTACATCCCCTTTAGTCCCTTGGAACACCTGCGGAGCAACACATGCTGGGGTTTTGGGAATTTCTACATTAATTTACCTGCCTTATTGTTTTTTTAACCTTATTAGTCCAATAATGACATTAATTTTTGCTTATTTCAATATTAAAATTGCAAAGTCAGCTATTGCTGATAAAGTCATAGATTAATTGATGGAAATGATGTACCCCTTTTTCCATTTTCGGGGAAAATCTACCATGTTTATAGAATCTAGATGAAACTCCTTTTTGCACTTTTTCAACAATATCCTCATCTTCTCTTTCTACTTTATCCAATATTGATCCTGCACCATGCTCCAACTTAGACTCATCCCAAATATATGTTCTGAATTCTACTTTTGTTAGCTTGGGGTTAATCGGTTTTACAATGTTTAATGACAATCCCCATGGGTAAAAATTGAACATTAAGTTTGGAAAAACCCAAAAATAATAAGCTGCAATTTCTTGTCCGAAATCTATAGATGATTCGGGTAAGTCAAAAGCATGTTCACCTCCACTTGCTATTCCAATTTGAAGGTTGCAAAAATTAAATAGTTCACTTTTGTATTTTGAATAATCTAATGTTTTTGCTAAATCTTTATGAATAAAAGGAATGTGAAAGCCCTCTAAGTAATTATCGCAATACAGTGCCCAATTGGCTTTAACTAAATAATCTCTAGATGCATTAGGATCAAAAATAAAATCTCTTATAGGCATCCAGCCAACTCTCTCATTAATAGGTTCAATTAGTTTGTCAAAGTTGATAGTTGGTTCAAGAGAACAAAAGATAAATTGATGCCATTTATTAACAGCTATGCTTTGTAAATTGTCATTTTCTGAAGGGAAATTTTTCATGCCATTTGATTCAGGCATTGATATAAACTTGCCCTTGCAATTGAATCTTCTACCATGGTATTTACATACAATTTGTTTATTTATCTGACAATTGTTCTCTATGAGTATATTGCCTCTATGAGTACATACATTAGAAAAACAATCTATAGAACCTTCGTTGTTGATTAGTAGGAGAGGTTCATCAATAAAGCCATCCATGTAATGAATAGGAACAGCAGAATTACTTAGTTTTAATTGCCTATCATCTGATAAAATTTGCCATGATTTAGCAAAAATTTGCTCTTTTGCTTTATTAAATTGTTGGGTTGAATTATAAAAATCTGATTGAATTGTTTTAGCATATTCAATGTCTTCATGAATCTTTTCCATATTTACTATCTAAATAATTGTATTGAGCCATTTTTTTGGTGATGTTTAACAGAAATAGTAAAGTAATATGTCCCTGGTTTTGCAGGAGTTCCAACTGATGTAAAACCATCCCAAATTACATTATTTCCGGAACTTTGAAATTGAACTTCACCCCATTTATTAAATATGAAAACATTTGCACATTCATTCATCCTGCCAGCAAGTTGAATTTCAAATAGATCATTTATTTGATCATTGTTAGGTGTAAAAACATTAGGTAAGTACCAAGAAAAATAATGGTCGAAATCTAAAGTTGTCACATTGATATCTAGAGAATCCATACATCCATTTTCATCATTAGTATAAATGGTAGTTAAATTGGTTGATTCATAATCAATTAATTTTTCTACAGCTAACTCATTACTGGTTGTACCATCGTTAAAAACCCAAAGATGTTCTATAGGTAAAGGAGTTAAATTTTCATATTCAACATACAGTCCATCACACCCTGGGATAGTATTGGTATCAATTATTGGGGTTAAATCAGGAACTTCGATATGTATTGTGTCTGTGTCAATGCATCCTTTGCTGTCAGATGCTGTCACAACATAATTTCTACTATGAATAGCAGTAATCCATGGATTAAATGTTAATGCATCACTTACACCTGCAGTTGGGGACCACTCAAATGATACGGCAGGGTCACCATATAAATTTACTTGTGTTGAATCTCCTTTACATAGCAAAGTATCTTCATCAGTAAATATTTTGAAAACTAAAATTCTTACCGTGTCCATATCTACACAACCGTTTGAGTCAGTGACTTGTACCGTGAATTCTGTATCATCATTAGGGAATGATAATGGGTTTGCTATAGTAGGGTGATTCACTAAATTAAATGGTTCCCACTGATAGGAAACTCCGCCTGAAGCATTAAGTTGATAAGGATCACCATCACATATATAATCATTAAACCCGGCATCAGCTTCGGGCTCTTCATATATTTTAACAGAAACAGAATCTATATTAATACAATTATTTGAGTCGGTGATATTCACATAATATGTTATGGAATCATCTGGTGATGCTATCGGGTTATGAATCATGAAATTGTTAATATTGATTGGATTAATCCATTGATAAGAAATACCTCCAGATGCATTAAGATGAATGGACGATCCAGGGCAAACAGTGGTGTCATTTCCGGCATCAAAATTTGGGACATCAAATACAATAATAGAAACTGAGTCTGTTATTTGGCAATTTTGATTATCAGTGGCAGTTACAGTATAAACTGTTGAATTTGTTGGACTTGCAGTTGGGAATGGAGTTGTAGGACTATTAAGTGAATTTGAAGGGTTCCATAAATAGCTAATTCCTCCAGTAGCAGTAAGTTGTGTTGATTCACCTGAACAAATGGAATCATCTTGACTTAACGTTAAAATACCATTGAATGAATTAACAGTTATCGTTATAGAGTCTTCACCAATGCAACCTAAATTATCAACAGCTGATAAATAGTATTTGGTTGTAATTAATGGATTGAATGTAGGAGACTGAGTTGTTGGATTAGAAACACTATTAATAGGGGTCCATGAATAGCTAATTGCGGTTGGACCAATTAACTGAATATTTTCACCTAAACAAATTGAAGTATCGTTGCCTAAATCAAAATTAAATGAACATTGTGCCTTACTTGAAATTGAAAAGCAAAAAGTTAAAATGAATATAATTTTAAACTTAAACATATCAAAAATTACTAAAATTCAAGTTGATTTCAAAATCAACCAAATATAAAAACACACAACTAGTTATTAATTACTTGCTTTCTAAATGTTAATATTAATTTAAAACACGTTGATGTTTATAATTTTTGTTTTGATTAAATTAGAAGCATGAAAAAATTATACATAGGAATTTGCTTGGTGTTAACATGGAATTTTTCATCAGCACAATATTTATCAAAGGATTTTAACGATTTAAGTATTAATTCAGGAGGTTGGACAACTCAAGTTATCATTGACACTACTAACTGGTTTGTAGATTCTTTTGGAGGGGATGACTTTGCAAAATGTACCAATTATAATAATGGAAATGTTCCAGCAAATACTTGGTTAATATCTCCTGGAGTTGATTTAAGTGCTTCAACTCAACCGATTTTAAACTTTCAAACCATAATGAAATGGCCAGGTGCACCACTTATTCTATACATTTCAACAGATTATGATGGTACAAGTAATCCTACACAACAAGGTACTTGGATAGACATTACTTCCCAGGCTTTGTGGGATGTGGATAATACTACTTGGGGAAATTGGACAAATTCTGGAGATGTAGATTTATCCGCTTACAAATCTTCCTCTACTTATATCGCTTATGAGTATTTTGGTTCTTCTAGTTCGGGAAGTACATGGGAAATTGATAATATTTTTATTAATGAAGGTTCAACGCCACCTCCAACTATTGATACGGTAAGTATATATGATATCCAATATACAACTGATCCAACAGGAAATTCCTCTTATGTTGGTCAGCAAATTGTTACTGGTGGTATTGTAACTGCTGTCAGAAGTGATAGCTCATTCTTCATGACTAGTGGAAGTGGGGCTTGGTCAGGTATTTATGTGTATTCCAATGACCATGTAGTGAACATTGGAGATTCTTTAATTATGGAAGCAGAAGTTGATGAGTTTTATGATTTAACAGAGCTTAAAAACATTAATAATGTTCAGATAGTATCTTCAAATAATAATTATTCTATAAATAATTGTAGCACAGCAGCTGCTAATTCTGAAGATTTTGAAGGCTGTATTGTTAAGGTGACTAATGCCCAATGTAATAATGATAATGCTGGATTTGGAGAATGGGTTGTAAATGATGGTACTGGAGATTTAACTGTAGATGATCTTTTATTTTCATTCACACCAATCTTAAATTATTTTTATGATATAGATGGTGTTGTAACGTTTAATTATGGCGCATTTAAACTACTACCAAGAGATGCAGGAGACATAAACCAATTTGTTTCAATTGATAATGATCAGCATTTTCATTTTGAATTATATCCAAATCCATCAAATGGTATTATCAATATAAATTCATCTGTTAAAACTACTGTTGATATTTATAATATAAGTGGTAAATTACTTCATTCAGCTATTATCTCATTGGGAAAAAACACATTAAATTTAAGTGAGTTACCATCTGGTTTTTATATGATTAAATCTGAAGAAAACTCTTATTCTTTCTTTATTGAATAAGTTAGCACTAAGATTTTATTTATTATGTACGGTATTTTTTTTTACTGTAGATAACCTTTTTGCTCAATTTGAAAATAATACGCCATCAATTAAAGGTGTTGTTATAGATGCTGAGAGTAACGAACCATTAGTAGGTGCAAGCATAGTTCTAACTGAATCCAATAAAGGTGTTATTGCCAATGTAAATGGGAGTTTTAGAATCAGCAACCTTGTTAGTGAAAATTACAAAATTGCTGTTTCTTATATTGGTTATGAACAGAGGAATCTTAATGTTAAAATTAATAATGGGGAGTATGATTTAGGCATCATAAAACTTCAACCTTTATCACTTGGTCTGAATGAAGTTGAAGTAATAGCTGACATTGCTAAAGAAAGAGTTACTCCTGTAGCCGCTACAACCATATCAGCAACTTACATAGAACAGAATCTTGGTAATCAAGAATTTCCTGAAATTTTAAGAAATACTCCATCTGTATATGTTACGAAAGAGGGTGGGGGATTTGGTGATTCGAGAATTAATGTAAGAGGATTTGAACAAAACAATATTGCTGTAATGATAAATGGTGTTCCAGTGAATGACATGGAAACAGGTTGGGTTTATTGGTCAAACTGGTCAGGATTAGCTGATGTAACAAATAAAATGCAAGTGCAAAGAGGATTAGGTGCTTCAAAATTAGCTATTCCAGCTGTTGGTGGAACCATAAATATTTTAACTAATGCTGCTGAATTTAAAAAAGGAGGTAATGTGAGTTCATCTGTAGGTAATGATGGATACACAAAACACAGTACCTCTTTATCATCAGGATTACTAGACAATGGGCTTGCCGCTACTATGCAATTGACTTATACAAGAGGTAACGGGTACATTGATGGAACTGATTTTCAAGCGTATTCATATTTTATTTCTGCTAATTATAATATTAGTCAAAAACAACGCATTTCTGCAACCATAACTGGAGCTCCTCAGATGCATAATAGAAGGTCGATACATAATAACTATGATAATGTTTTTTTATCAACTTTTAGATGTCCTGTAAATGATTCAATAGATAATTTATCAAGAGGAATTAAATTTAATCCTGGTTGGGGGTATTTAAATGGAAAAGTGTTTTCGTGGAGGAAAAACTTTTATCATAAACCTAAGGCATTTATTAATCACTATTTGAATTTTTCAACATATACAAAACTTAAAACTGCCTTTTATGTTTCTACAGGGAATGGTGGTGGTACATCTGCAAGAGGAAGAGGACTTCAAAATGACAACGTTGATAATTGGTCTGGCTATGATTCCTTTCATGGTTTTGGAATTGGAGTTCATGATAGCTCAGGACAAGTTATGTTTGACAGCATAATTGCATACAATAATGGAGAATATGTAGCCGCATTTGGGGGGTATAACAATGAACCAGATACAGTAAGAGATGATTTGCAAGGAGGGCAAACGGGAGACGGGTGGATAAGAACAGCAAGTGTGAATAAACACATTTGGTATGGTGTAATTTCTACTTTAGAACATAACATTAATGAAAATTTAAGTTTTGTAGGCGGTATAGATCTTAGATATTATGTAGGTGAACATTTCAGAAAAGTTGAAAATCTACTTGGTAATAGCACTTATTTTTCATCTTTTGATATGAATAATTCATCAAATTATATTGACTATGAATCGGGTTCTTCATTTGGAAGTTTTTCAGAGAATTCCTATTTAAATAACAATAATTTGCTTTATCATAATGACGGTATTGTGAAGTGGTTAGGTGGTTTTGGTCAAATAGAGTATTCAAATGATAAATTTTCCTTTTTTACTTCACTTTCACTATCTAACCAAGGTTTTAAGAGAATCGATTACTTTAATTATATGGATGATGACACCTTACAAACTACTGATTGGCAAATATTTAATGGAGGAACTTTTAAGACTGGTTTTAACTTTAATGTTAACCAAAACTCAAGGGTTTTTGTAAATACAGGATACTTTTCCAAGCAACCCATTTTTAATAATATTTTTCTTAATTATCAAAATGATATAAATACAAACGCTAAAAATCAGTCAGTTAGGGCTTTTGAAATAGGCTATAGCTATTACAATAAAGTAATTGACTTTGATATAAATGCGTACTATACAGAATGGAACGATAGACAATATTCAAGAAGATTTGCACCTCCAATAGGACATCCTAGGTATGATGTGTTTTATTTATTTTATGGCATATCACAAACACATAAGGGTTTAGAAGCTGAAATCAATGTTAATCTATCTGATAAAATTTCATTGTCAGGAATGGTGTCATTGGGGGATTGGGTCTACACCAATAATATAAATTCTAGAAGTACGATTCTGGATGCATTTGGTAATTTTACTGCAGATTCATCAGATTCAGTTAAAATTTTATATGCTAAAGGACTTAAAGTTGGAGATGCTGCACAGCATACTTATAGTTTGTCCCTTAAATTTAAACCGTTTAAGAATTTATCAATTAATACTACTTATTATGTGGCAGATCAATTATATGCTCCATACAATATATGGGATCCTCAATACTACGAAGAAGGGGGACAAGTAACCAAATTACCCATTTATGGCATTGCAAGAATAGGAGTTTATTACAAACGAAAAATTAATGATAAATTTTTGTCCCTAAAATTTAACATAAATAATCTATTTAATACACTTTATTTAGCTGAACTTAACACTAATACATTAGATGAAAATAATAATTTATACCGTCCAGATCAGGCAGAATTTTACACTAAAAATAAAGGATATTTTGGCTTTGGACGTACATGGAATTTTGGAATTAAGTTTTCCTTTTAAATATTTAATTTTAATTAGAACATAAAAAAAGCCCCCTTAGAAAGGAGGCTTTTACAAACACAATTTTAAAATGTCTCTGTTTATTTCTTATCTAACTGTGCTCTTTTCATTCCTGCTTTGTAACCATTTTTGTAACCTTCAAGGCTTGCATTTTCCTCACATGGTGGTACTTTAGGCGTTACAAATTCGTTTGATTTAGCATTCCATTCTTTGATATAACCATCTCTCCATCCATTGCAAAATGCATCATCTCCTTCACCACCAACTGGTGTTTTAACAGCAGAAGTTTTAGATGAAACCTTAGATGGTACTTCTTTTTCCATTTGACTTTGAGGAGCTTTACCTCTTTCAGGAGAAGCAGTTGGTCTCTCAGCATCCATTTGGCTTTGAGGAGCTTTACCTCTTTCAGGAGAAGCAGTTGGTCTCTCAGCATCCATTT
>CAJWIX010000075.1 GCA_913042175.1 uncultured Flavobacteriales bacterium | reverse complement strand
AATTCATCAATTTTATCTATCATAGACTTGAACTCTTTTTCCTCAAAAAGTCTAGTTAAAAAAACAATTTTACCCTGCTTGTCAATTACAATATTTCTTGTTACTCCTGCACCCTTAAGCGTAAATTCGTTAAAAATTTCTGCCTTTGGGTCCAAAGCTATTGGATAAGTGACTCCAGTTTTTGTAATAAAAGGAATTACACGATCTAATGAATCTTTGATATCTATACCAATGAGAAGAAAATCTTTGTTTTTAAATTTTTGCCAAACTCTTTTTTCTAAGTGTGGCATTTCTTTTTTACACACACTGCACCATGACCCCGTAAATTGAATTACAACAACCTTGTTCTCAAAATCTTTATTGGTCCAAGTTTCTCCATTCATCATTTGAAGGGTTAATGATGGTAATTCGTCACCTATTTTTACTTTATATCCTCTATTGGTTTCATTTTGAGAAGATGAAACTATAGTTATCAAAAAAAATAAAAATGATAAATAAGGTTTAAAATATGACATAATAGAATGTATTTATCTCTTTGAAATCCTATTCCCTGAGATTTGTTTTTGTCTAGAAGATTTATGCCTATTAACTTCTTTAGATCTAAGTTTAAGATGTTTTGTTTTTCTCCCTTGCACTCTTTCTCTCCATCTCTTCCAACTTTTTTCTTTTAAGTTATTTCTCATCAATTGAATAACTTCCTCTTCCTCTAAACCAAATTGATATGAAATAGCTTCAAAAGGTGTTCTATCTTCCCAAGCCATTTCTATTACCCTATCTATTTCTTGCTCACTTAAATTATTCATTGGTAATGATTATGGGTTTAACGTGGCTTTGATTTCCTTCAGATAATTTAATGTAGTAAATGCCCTTAGATAAAAAATTAAGGTTATAGTTTAATATTTTAGTGGCATGCGAATCAAAATTAACTGATTCGTTTAGTATTATTTTCCCTGTAACATCAAAAATATCAATAGTAATATTTTCTACTTGGTGATTTTCTAAATATAATTGGAAAACTCCTGAATTAGGATTTGGGAACACATCAAAATTTAAAGGGCTATAGTCTATATCTTGATTGTCATAGACATTAATATTATCGATATATAGCCTGTTTCCTTGAAAACTCTTATTTAAAAAGGAGATTTTAATTGTTTGACCTAAGTATGGATGTAATGAAATACTTTCTTTTTTCCAATCATCTGCTTTTGATGGAGTCCAAGGTGAATCATATGAAGGGGTAGATGCTAGATTCATTCCTTTTTTAAAAAAGATGGTATCTGAATAATTTTCACCACAATCAGAAGAAACGATTAAATAAAGCTCATCTTCTGTATTTTGAGCTAATGCTGAATTATTTGCAGCATAAGATAAATCAAAAGTAAGATAAGGGTTGGCTAAATTTTCATCAATATAAATAGGTAAAGTGGTTAAACTGAGTATATCATTTTTATTTGATAAGTCATTTTTGGATACTGCGGCCTTACCATTTAGACCATCCTTTTGTACTACATTAACGGATTCCCAACTTAAATTAGAGATGGTATTATTCATAATCCATTGAGCTGGCGGAAAGGTATTTCCTTCAAAATTTTCTTGAATGTCAGCACCTACAGGGTCAATAATAGAAACATAATTCAATTTTGATTTAGAGTCTGTGTAAAATTGATTAGATGAAGTTAAAGTAACTTCATATTCCCCTTTTTGTTCAAAAATTACGTGAGGGTTTTTTGATGAGGATGATGTGCCATTTACAAATGATATTGTATTTGGGTTAAAACTCCAACTCCACGTATGTGGACAACCTAATGATTTGTCTTCAAATTTTACTATTGAGCCAACACACCTAATACGGTCATTAGATTCAAAATTAGAACCATATGAACAATTAAATGCAGCATTTCCATTATAAAACTTTGCCACTTGTCTTCTTCCTTTAGTGCCGTTTCTATTTATTGCTCTTACTGTATACCATAGGTCATCGTTGTAATTATGTGGAATCCTGTAAAAAGTCTCTTTAGTTTGTCCAATTGGGTCCATAAATTTATCGCCAAGTACCATCACTTCATACCTGTCTGCTCCAGGAACAGAATCCCATGAAATAGTTAAATAACACAAACAGACACTATCAACAGATAAGTAATCTGGATCTTTTATAATGGTAAAATAATCATCTGATTCATCAGAAATGCTGCCTCTTTCTACTTTAATTTTAACTTCTTCAAAATATTGGTTAGGAATTTGCCACATTTTGATTCTATGTTCAGCATTTACAGTGCCTATATTTTTCCAAGTTTGACCATTGTCTGTAGTATATGAAATATTAAATGGCAAGGTGTCAATATTGGCATCCCAATGAATAAATTCCACATCAAAAGGGTGAAGTCCTTCTCCACCAATGGGATATGTAACCGTAATTTCATCGTAGATAAACTCATATAACAAGAAATATTTCTGTGGGCCAAAAGGTATATTAAATCCACTGACCTCAATTTGATAACTATCATTTAATGGGTTATAGATAGTTACTTGTTCCATGTTATTTAAATGATCAAATCCAGTAGTTGCAGGTAAACTGAGAGATGATGAATTTGGAGTTGAATTTAAAACCCATGGAAAATAATCAGCACCATCTTTTGTAATTTTTAAATCAATATCATTTACCAATGCCTTAGAAGAAGATGGTAAAGCTTCTCTATCAATCCAATAAATCATCACTTTCATCTCTTGCACATTGGCGGGTACATCTATTTGGTGAAGGTGTGTTTCTCCTTGAATAATGGTTGAATCCAAGTATTGTTTTTCTTCTAAAGTCCTTACTGCTCTGTAAGCATTAATTCTACCCCATCCATACGTAAAATCAGGTCCAATATTTCCATAATCTTCGGCTGTATTAAGAAGGGTAGCCTTCAAAAAGCCTGATTCTGGCGTTACTCCATTGTTTAGGTCCCTATAAGCCTGATATAGTTGGGCTAATACACCAGAAACACCAGGTGCAGCTGCTGATGTTCCACTACCTGAAGCATAGACATTAAAAGGATCAGTAGACATTTGACCATTGCCATTTGCAGCTAAATCAGGTTTAATTCGTCCGTCACTTGCTGGACCTCTACTGCTGCTATTTACAATATTACCATTATTCAAAAGGTTAGCCGTAGCAATTACATTTTTGCCTTGTTTATGCCCCCCTGTTATATTTCCCCATCCAAAACCTGCACCATAACCACAGTTAGAAGAGCCTGAATTACCACAAGAAAATACCTGAATTAAGGACGGGTTTAATCTAATTTCTTGATCAACTTGTCTTGTTAGAGAAGTATAGCCTGCATTACAACCGTTACCATACGAAGATGAGAATAACATTACTCCACTATCCTGATGTAACTGAACGGAGCCAGGTAAGCTACCACTATATTGTCTAATATGCATTTTCACCCCTTTTGCCATTCCTTCATACATAGGGTTTAGATTCCCTGCTCCGCCTAAAATTCCTGCAACCATATCTCCATGATCTCCTGTAAAATCATTGGCAACAGTGTTTTGCTCCATCCTCCCCTGAAAATCAATATGAGGTCCTACAAAGCCATCATCATTAACCGCAATACTCACACCAGTTCCATCATATCTTCTCCCATTTGGAATATTAGTGTAAATTGAGTTAGATCGGTGTAAAGATTTCCCTTTAATATCTTCTGGAATAGCTGGTGGAGAAACCAATGAAATGTAACAAACTTCTGGCATTTCAATAAGGTTTTGTATGGTTGAGATAGAAACTGATGCTCTTACGATTTTGGCATATGCATTAGTTTCTATAGTTCTTGCTTGAAATTGACTGAACTTTTGAATAAATAAATTGTAATTAACATCCTGCATTAACAAAATAGCTACTTTAATTAAATCCCCATCAGAAGCCCATTCGGGAAGTGGTGATTCAAATAGTATAGGGTCATATTTTATAGCAGATGGAACCTTTTCACAGTATGTAATTCCAAAACCCTTTAAAGATGGCTTACTTAGCAATACTGGAATGGAAACTAAATAGTTATTAGATGGAATGTAATCTAATATGTGTACACCCAGCTCCATTAAACGGGTTTTAGTACTGTTATCTGGTGGTTGAGAAAAAGAAATTATTCTGTAATATCTATTTTCAATGATTTCTGATGGTTCAGTAGGCTCATCCAAATATTCTTCTAATGTTGTCTTTAAAAAAATTGAAGTAGGATTAACCTCTAATTTTTGTGCAGAAAATTTAACGCAAATTAATAAAGTCAAAAATAGACTCCAAAGACAATTTACCCCTATGTGTTGATGTGTTGAAATAACTAGAAAAATAGTTTTCTTTTTTCATTAAAAGAATCCGATTCAACGCTAACAATATACATGCCTGATTTTATCGTGTTTGGTAAAAGAATTTCATTTAAAATACCAGGTTGTAATATAACTTCTCGATGAAAAATTAATTTTCCATTAAGGTCAAATAAATTAATAAAACTGGGGGAATTGGACCAACTTTCCTTTTGCAATATTAAATTATTCACTTCGTTGAAATAACATGAAAACACAGGAGCTTCAGCAGCAATATTTGCCGTGTTAGATGGATAAAGAGTATGGCTTCCTAAAAATATTTGATCTCCTGCAGTGTTATTCATCGCATTAGTCACATTGTAAGCGTAATATATGGTAACTGGACCAACATCAGTTGATGGAGCAGTCCACTGAAAGTTCCATGAATTTTGCGTGTTTCCAGAAGAGGTATGGTTTAAATAAGTCCTATTATTGGCATTAATTTGTGTGTTAACAAGGTCTGAGGCTATTAGCATTCCTACATCATTATTTTGTAATGAATCTAGTATAACCAGTTGAAATCCGTTTTTTGATGACCCATTAGAAATAGATAAAGAAAAATCATAGGTGATACCTACATCATATTGGTTATTATTTCCATTGAAAGTAATCGATGAAGTAGCTGACCCATCATTTACATTACCGCTATGACATGATGCACAATTTCCTTCACCAGGTGCTCCTGTTTTACCAGAAGGAGCTCCTCCAGAATTAATTACTGCAGCATACTTTTTTGTGATTTGATGAGGATTCGATGTTACGCTAAAAATGGCAAATCCAGTTAAAATCATTAGCAATACTATATTTTTCTTCATTAGTAGTTTGTATTAATTATCTTTTTTACCCATAGACACCCAACAATTGAGAATCTCTAAGATAGAGTCTTTTTCTGAAGTAGTTGGGGAAGGCATGCCATAAGGAGGCATTGTGCCTTGTTCAATCTCACTAATTGAAGAATTGATATGATTATTTACAGCGTTATAATCATTTAAAACTACACCACCTGAAGCACTATTCGACTCATGACATGTTACGCAATACATATCGAAAAATGGTTGTACATCAACCGCAAAGGAAGGATCAATATCACATGCGCTTGTTTTGTCTTTAGTACATGAAACAATACATACACTTAAACAAAAGAGTAGAAAAAGATTTGTTTTAATTTTCATTTTCATAAATTTAATTATTTAGTTATAAAATTTAAGCGTTGTTTAAATGAAAGGTGTTTTTTACTTTTTTTACTTCCTCCTTTTTACAGGAGTTTGCTTCAGTCAAGAAGATTGGGATTTTGATAATAAAAAAAATACTGATTTTTTTTTAGATACTAGAGCTATCAATGGACACTCTGTTAATGTATTAGAAAAAAAAGATTTTGACTTTAGAATAACTCATCGTTTTGGAAATATAGCAACACCTGAATCTTACCGCACGCTTTTTGGATTAGATAATTCATCAGACATCAGAATTGGTTTTGAATATGGAATATCAGATAAGTTCATGTTGGGGTTAGGTCGGTCCAAAGGTGCGAGTCCTTTTTTAGAAGTTTGGGACGGCTTATTAAAGTATCAAATAGTAAATAAAGACAAGTATATAATAACAGCTGCCTCAAGTTTATTATTCACTAGTATGCCATCTGCTAATGAATTGTCTTCAATAACTCACTTTGATCAACTTGCACATAGATTAAACTATTATTCTGAAATTATAGCTGCATTTAAACCAATTAAAAATCTAACCATTCAGGGTAGTATTGGATTTTTACATCAAAACAAAGTACATTATGAAGACAAAAACTCGCATGCTGTTTTAGGTGGTACTATTCGTTACCTTTTGTTTAAAAAAGTAAGTTTAATAACTGAGTATTATCAGCTATTAAATGCTTCAAATTATAGAGAAGATAATTTTACATCTCCCTTTGGCATGGGAATTGAAATTAAGACCTATGGTCATGTTTTTCAATTGAATTTCATGAATTCAAAAGGGATAGTTGCTGGACAATTTATTCCTTTTACAAATAGTAAATGGAGCGAAGGAGAATTCCGATTTGGATTCACCATCGCTAGGAAATTTGAACTTTAAATAATAAAAAATGAAGAAATTAATATCCGTTTTTAGCATCCTATTTATTGCATTATCATTAAATGCTCAAAACTATAAAATCAATGTAGATAAAGCTTTAGTAGAATTTAATTATGTGAGTGAAGAAACTACTGGAACAATAAAAGGTGTAACAGGTGAAATTAATTTTAACCCCTCTGATTTAAGTAGTTTTAAAATTGAAGGGAATGCCAATATAAAATCTATTAATACCTCCAACAAAATGAGAGATAGTCATTTAAATTCTGCTGAATATTTTCATACAGAACTATATCCTCACATTTCATTTAAAGCAAAAGAACTAACTAAAAAAGATGGTCAATTTTTACTTAAAGGTGAAATGACGATAAAAGACATTGTAAAAAATGAAGAAATTTTATTCAACTTTAAAGATGGTTCATTTTCTGGCAGATGTGTAATCTATTCTAATGATTATAATATTCACACTCAGAAAACAAGAGAAAAAAGTAAAATTTTAATTAAAATTACTGTTCCTGTTTTATAACCTTACATGAACTTAGGATCTAGTGATGATGCACTTCCAATGCTGAAAATCTCTGGATTAGTATATCTCAGTGTGATTTCAAACCCACCCCTGTAATTTGTTGATCTTGTCAAACCAGAAGTATTTATATCATAACTTAACTGAACGAAAAGTTCTCCAAGTTGCATACCTGTTGATGCTACAATAGCATCTCCAAATCTGTAATGAGCACCAAAAAGCAATGCAGATTCACTAATATTACCCGTAAATCGAGAACCTTCTTTAAAAAATAATCTAAATAAAGACCCCACTGTTATTTCTTTTTGAGGGCCTTGAATCATTACCAAATAACTTGGCATCATACTCAATTTAGAATACCTTAAACCTATATTTGAAGAACCATGAGCTACTAATTTTGGATACCAATTATCTATGGTAGAAAAAGTTAATTCAGATCTATTTAAATGATGAAATGCAAATCCAACATTAACAATAAACATATCATGTGCTGCAATATTGCTTTCTCCTTTAGCATAGTTGAAAGAGACTCCAGCGCCAACATCAAAAAAAGAAAAACCACTATTTAAATTAGTTTCTCCTGATGGTAGGTTCGGATCAAAAAAACTACCATTATATTGACTGCTAGTCATTGCATTGGTATAATCAACGCTGTATTGGACAAAAACAGGTTGAATACCAACTGTCATGGTCATTTCAGGAGACAATGATAGTATACTTGAAACAGTGAGTGCTGTTTGTGATGAACCAAAGTTTAAATCGCCTGCTTTGTCATCAAAAAAAGATAATCCTACTCCTAAATAATTATTTGGCCATTTATATTTTAACATTTGAGACTCAAGCGTAAAAGCTGTTGTTTTAAAGGGAGAATCAATGCTGTTCCATTGATTTCTATAATTTAGGTTAGCTCGTAAATCTCCATTAAAAGCACCTGCAGTTGCCGGATTAATTAGCAAGGAAGAATTGTAAAACTGAGAAAAATGAATATCCTGAGTATAAGAAATAGAGATAATCACTAAAAATATATTTGTCAATATAATTTTCATCTAATTAGTGTAATATTTCCTTGTTGTGTTTGTTCTCTACCATCAATGTAAGTTACTTGTACACTGTAAACAAAAACAGCAGAATTAAGTGGTTTTCCATTAAAAGTGCCATCCCATGTGGCATTAATAGATTGGGAATGGAAAACAACTTCTCCCCATCGATCAAAAATCTTAAAATCAATTGCATCTACAGCATGACCATAAATAGTCAACACATCATTTAACCCATCATCATTTGGTGTAAATAAATTGGGAACAAATATATCCCCTGCTAATTCTACTTTGATTAGAATATCATCATAACTGATACATCCCAGCGTATCAATGGTTAGAGAATAAGTAATATCCTCTGTTGGGGATGCTGTTACAAGAGCACAATCAATACAGTCTAAATAAGTAGATGGAGACCAAAAATAATTTCCAGGTAGGGTTGAAGAAAGTTCTATTTGTTGACCTACATATATTGTAGTATCTGGGCCTAAATCCAATAATGATGTTGGTATAACAATTAAACCTAATGTGTCATAAAAGGTTCCACAATGATTTTGAGCGGTTAAAATAACCGTGTCTTCGTATAAAGTAAAAACATCCATGTAAGATGGACCTGTTTGAGTGTTTTGCCAAGAAAAACTACCAAAACCATCAGCATTTAACAATAAGGAATCGCCTTCGCAACCTAATGAATCGCCAACAATACTTACCCCTATGTGATCTACAACTTCAACATTAATTGACGTATTACTATTTCCACAAGTATTTAATGCAAAGACTGAAATTGTAAATGTACCTGCACTGTCCATTAAAACACTAATCTCATTATTCCCTGTATCCACTATTGACCCTGCATATGATGTATTCCAATCATAATAAGTTGCATTATAAAATTGAACCAAATAATCTGCTGTATCATTAATACATATGGTATCTGGACCAAGCATAACAGTTTGTGGAGCTTCAGTAACATATACCATTAAGGGGTTTGATAAAGGTCCATCGCATCCAATATGAGTCTCTTGCAGGGTAAGTTCATGAATGCCTGTTGAAGTCCAATATATCCCAAGCATAACTGGAGGATTGTTAGGGGGAAAGCTATTGCCATCAATAAAATACATAAATGATGAAGAGGGATTGTAACCATTTATTCGCACAAAAATGGGATCTCCAACACATAAAACGGTATCAGACAAGGTAGACCATGGAAATGCTGGAACTATATTGTATGGTGTTTGACCTGGACACCCTAAGGATAAATGAACTACACAACCAAGTGATTGTTCCATATCATTTACACTATCTGCAATTATTCGCATGTAAAATGTTCCACCAGGAAATCCCATGGTCGTTAAACCATACATAGCTAAACTATCGCAAGGAGGTATTGTTAAATTCAAAGTGGTAGATTGGGTGTCAATTGTTGCTCCTAATCCACCAATATCAACTCTGCTGAAAGACATAGGATCAAGTACTTCAACACTAAATGTATTACCGGGGAAATAAGAGGTCAATGAATCCCATACATTAATGTCAATTGGTATTGAAATTGTTGTTCCTGAATCACCAGGGCAGGCACTTACATCTGTACAATTATTAGAGCTTATGTCACACTCTTGTATACAAAATGGCCCCCAAGCAGAGCCAACTGTATTAGGATTGGAAGAAACTACTCTAACATAATAATTACATCCAGGTGGAACTACAGGAACTTGTCCACTAACCATTCCTGGCGATGGAACCAATGCAGGATCATAGGTAGTATTATCTGGAAGAGAACCAATATTTGTAGGATTATTAAAACTTCCCGAAGAATCAGAAAGTTGAGCATAATAAATATTTGAAGAATTGTAAACACCTGTCGACCAAAATGGAACATCGATAACACTTGAAATACAAACAGGATTGGTGTCTAATGCTACTACTGGAGGGTCTGTGCAGGTTATAACATTAGGGCATTGTTGAACATCTACACATGCACTTAACACACTAGTAATTTGAGGAAGTGGAGATATTCTTTTGACTCTGAATTTGTAACAGCTAGCAGGTGGTGCGGTAAAAGGAATAGATAGACTTACAAAGGAACTTGTGTTGGGGTAATTGATATTCGTAATCCATGTAGAAAATGGAGGGTTAAAATTACCATTCTGGTCAGACATTTCAATATGATATGAACCGCTACACAACGTATCTGAAAGAGCAAAACTCATCAATAAATTATTCCCCGGACAAACTGCCGTATCAATATAAGTGAAATTGATATCCACGGCATTTGAAATAGTGTCATATATTCCAACAACATGTATATCATCAATGCCAAAAGCTATATTGCTTGGGCTTGTATTGGCGTCATTTACCCACCTAAAAGCAAATCTTAAATTATATGCATTATCAAACCCAGGATCAGTTATTTGTTCATATTTCCATTGGTTTTTATTATGATATTTTGAGGCGCCAACTTTTATCCAATTTGTGGAAGTACCAGTAGTATAATATACTTCTCCATAAGAATTAGCTGCTCCCTCACCTATGTAAAAAAAAGATAATTCAACCGCGCTTAATCCCTTCGTGCATATACCATTTGATAAAACTAAAAAACGATCAGACGCTGATGAAGTATCATAATTTGCATTCGATACTAAACCGGATTTTACAGAATCATGAATATGAGCATACCCGCTGTAAGGAGCATTGCTAATGGTACCTCCAAATGTTGAAAATTGGGATGGAGTGTTTGGTGCCAGTCCATTTCCATTATATTCACTGTTTATGATCCATTTATTGTTCCCTGAATTTGTTCCAAATACTGTATCGTTTAGTGTCCAATTTAAAGAAGGTTGGTTAAAATCTTCCGTGAATAACTGTACTACATTCTGAGCGTTTATTTGGGTAATTATAAATACCCAAAAACTTAATAATGATAAACTAAAAAGTCTAAGCATAACTAAAAATAAAGCATTTAATAGGAGAAAACCAAATGATTAAGAACCAAATTTCGATTGCCAAAAGTTTAAAATTTTCTGTTATGAATTGTTAATTGGTTCATAAAATGAATTTTATTTAATAAGTTTAGGTAGTATTCTACTTGTTATGGACAAAAAAATAAAAACTATAAGCGCATATATATTAGTGTTATTGGTTCTATTCACCACGACTATAGCTGTGCTTGAGATATGGGGTATACACCTTTTTGATATCAAGGCTATTTTTTGGCGCTTAATGCAATCCTTGTTGGTAATATTCTGTTCGTCAGCTGTTTTACTATTTATTTTTGCAGTAATCCTGAAAGAAAAGAAAACAGAGTAAGGTTCATTTAACCTGTCTCTTTAGTATTTGTGAAATAGTTAGTATCTTTCAATTATGAGAGGGTGGATCTTTTTTACTTTTCTTTTATTGTGTGGGTTAAATTGTTTTGGTCTTGAAAAAGAAGAATACCTGTTCCTTACTAGCCCCGATGATTCGCTAAGTGGCAATTTAATTACACTAAGTACTTCTTATATTGATGAAAATCCACAACGCGCTGCTTTGTATAATGCTCAAGCAATTAACCAAACCAATAAACTGAATTTTAAAGCCTATTACCTATTACAGAACAGTATTATTTATAATTTTTATTATTCAAATAAAAGTGATTCAGCCCTCAAGAACATTTTAAAGGCACAGGAAATTTATAAGGAAATAAACCAGATTGATAAAGTTATTTTATGTGACATCATCAAAGGAGCAATATTTGAGAAAATTGGAGATTCCAAGAGAGCCCTTAATGAATATAAAAATGCACATGAAACATCAAAAAAAATAAACCTTTATGAAATAGCTTTAATAAGTCATTTGGCGAAATATGATTTATCGAAAAATAAAGATGCTAAATTTCCAGTTGTTGAATTCTCAAATTTAGTTCAACAAATTGAAGATCCATCTATAAAGGGATACGCATTTTTAATGATTAATAAAAGAAGAAATGCACTAACAAATATTGCTCCCTCAACAGATTTTTTAGATAGCGCTCAAAATGTTTATGCATCCGCAGCATTATATATACAAGAAATTGATGTAATTATTCAAAAAGCTAGACTTTATGAAAAATTAAATAATGTTGAAAAAGTAATACAGTTAAATGAACTAATCTACCAAAAATCAATAAC
>CAJWIX010000074.1 GCA_913042175.1 uncultured Flavobacteriales bacterium | reverse complement strand
AGTTTTTTTTAGAATAGACTTCACCAAGAATGTTATATATAGATATGGTAACAGGTGATGGCCCCTTATCCATGTAATACTCCAAAGCCTCAAAAGAAAGAGATATGGCTTTATTTGGATTGGAATATTTAATCGAATTAATTGTATCTAATACAACTTTAGAATCTACATTATAATAGTCAAAATATAAATTACGCTGAGCTGTTACGTCAATACCACTCATGAGTAGTGTAATGAGTATTATTTTAATTTTAAAATTCATTATTAACAGATTGTAATACTCGAATTTAATAAAAAAAAATTAAATAATTACGTACTAAATTTAGATGAAATTTATTTTTTGAGTGCTAATAATTTAAAATAGAACTCTGTGGAAACAGCTATAATATCATTTTCTGTCCTTTTTAAATTATTTACTTGCTTATTCTTAAGAAACCCTTCACTATTATGAACATTTTCATACCAATACTTTGCCCATACACCATCCTCTTTTATACCTCCCCTATTCCAACTTAACATATTGTCATTAAAATTGATATTTAAAAAATCACATAAATTCTCCAATTCTTTTTTGGGTGAATTCAACAACTCCTCTGACGATAGAACATAAAATGGTATGTTTTGCCCCTTAAGTTTTAGGCCTATAGAATATTGTTCTTTATAGCCCAAATCTAAAACTGTAGGTTTATCAATTACTTTTTTAAAGGAATTATAAGCACTTTGAGGATTACGAGTTAAAATTATGTGATACCAATTTTTAGAAAAATTAAAACTAGTTTTGGCTAAGTGATGAGTCATATTTTTAACGAATAATATGTTCTTATCTTTAAACTCATCCATTTTAGCTACGATTTTACTAAAATTTGATGATTGTGAATTTATAATTTCCTCCTTCCCTGGATGATCAGCTGAAGGGTTAACATGTGTAAGGTAATAAGCATAAAATGGCTCGTCCACAACACTTGTATCCTCTCTTTGTGCAAAAGAATACATTAAAGCCGTAGAAATATTTCTAGGACTTGACCACAGCATGATTTTCCTAGTACTACTTTCGGACATAATCAGAAATCAACTTTTTGTAAAGAATTGACAAACTCGCTGAGATTTCATTATTTGATTTATTTTCAATACTTCTACCGTCTATTGAAATTACAGGTGATATACCAGCAAACGTTCCTGTAACAAAACATTCATCGGCATCATAAACATCATATAAAGAAAAATTCCTTTCATCAACTGGTATGTTATTTTCAATACATAAATCAATGATTTTTTGTCTTGTAATTCCATTCATACAATATTGGTCCGTTGATGTTATAACCATTCCATCTTTTACCATGAAAAAATTGGTTGAATTACAAGTTGAAACAAAACCATTTATATCCAGCATTAATGCTTCATCGGCACCAGCTTCTATGGCTTGTACTAATGCTTGTACCTCATGTAACTTACTATGACAATTTAGTTTAGGATCTAAATAATCTGGAGAGCCTCTTCTAATAGTTGATGTAAATAACTTCAATCCTGATTTTTTAGAGGATTCATCTGCCATTTTATATTCTGGTATAATGACCAAATTTGGACCTGTAATTGTTAACCTTGGATCTTGAGAAGGAGTTTTCTTAATACCTCTTGTAATCATTACTCTAATATGAACTCCATCAGTCATATTGTTTTTTTCTAAAGTCTTATAAATAACTTCAATCAACTCGTCTTTAGAATAGGCCATATTGATATGAGTTGCTTTAGCCGCTTGCCAAAGTCGATTAAGATGTTCTTCAATAAAAACCAATTTTCCACCTGTCAATCTTATCCCTTCCCAAATTCCATCTCCAACCAAATAACCACTATCGAAAACACTTATTTTTGCTTCATTTCTAACATGAAAACTTCCATTTATGTAGATGAAAATACTTTCGTTTCTTTCATCATGTATTGCATTATGTGTGCCGTGTACCATTTTTAGCAGTTAATTCAAATATAAACTTATTGTATCAAATTTTTTTGATCAAAAATATCTAAATATATTCGCCAGCTTATTTAAAAATGGGAATAAACATTTGAAATCAAATTCGTTACATATTGCAATACAAGGAGTTGAAGGTTCTTTTCACGAAGAAGCATGTCAACTTTTCTTTAAAAACGAAGAAATAAATTTTATCTATTGCGACACCTTTGAGCAAGTTTTTCAACAAACTCAAAAACATGATACATTAGGGTTTATTGCTATTGAAAACTCCTTAGCGGGTAGTATTTTGGCTAATTACGCTTCCATTAAGGAGTATAATCTAAATATAATTGGTGAAACCTACATGCCAATCTCACATCAGCTCATGGTTTATCCAGGAGTCTTGTTAGAGGATGTAAAAGAAATATGGTCTCACCCAATGGCATTAAGACAATGTCAATCCTTCATTAATGAAAATGCTGGTATTAAAACAGTTGAAAAAGAAGATACCGCTAAAAGTGCTGCACATATCAAAGAAAATAAATTGAAACATGTGGCTGCCATTGCTAGTAAAACTGCAGCAAAAATTTATGGTTTAAATATTATTAGGCCTAATATCGAAACTTTTTCAAATAATTTTACAAGATTCTTACTCCTTCAAAAAGACAAGGATTTTTCCACTTCTTGCAACAAGGCAACATTATGTTTTTCTGTAAAACATGATGTTGGCAGTCTTGCTGAAGCTTTAAGTTGCATTGCAAAAAATGAGATGAACTTGACTAAAATTCAATCATTTCCCAAAATTGGAAAATCTTGGGAATACTTTTTTTATGCTGATGTATTATTCAATAATGAAGAAGATTTTCAACTTGCCTTTGACAATTTAAAGCTTACTGTGAATGAGCTTTACTGTTTGGGTAAATACAAAAACAACTTAGTATTTTAATCAATGAACGTAGCTACCAGAATACAACAAGTTGAAGAATATTATTTCTCTAAGAAATTAAGAGAAATAGAACAGCTCAAAACCAAAGGAGTTGATGTAATAAATGCTGGAATTGGAAGTCCTGATTTGCGACCACATGAGACAGTAATCAATGAACTGCAAGCATCAACTAAAGATGAAAATGCTCACCAATATCAAAGTTATAGAGGAATTAGTGAATTGAGAGAGGCTTTTTCATCTTGGTATAAAAAATACTACAACGTTTTATTAAACCCAGAAAAAAACATACTCCCTCTCATGGGGTCTAAAGAAGGAATTGTGCATATTTCTCTTGCATTTTTAAACAAGGGTGATACGGCTCTTATCCCTAATCCTGGTTATCCGACCTATGCGTCTGCAACAAAAATGGCAGAGGCTAACATACTTCAATATGAATTAAGTCCATCAAACAATTGGCTTCCAGATTTTAATAAAATTGAAGAAAACGATTTATCACAAGTTAAAATTATGTGGATTAATTATCCTCATATGCCAACGGGAGCAAAAGCAAGTGCCCAAGATCTTGAAAAAATGGCTGCATTCGGGCTAAAGCATGACATTCTAATTTGTAATGACAACCCATATAGTTTTATCTTAAATGACAAATATGAAAGCTTACTTAAGTGCAATCAATATAAATCAAACATACTAGAGCTAAATTCACTGAGTAAGTCTCATAATATGGCTGGATGGAGAATTGGCATGGTAGCTGGAGAAGAACATTTGATCAATGCTATTTTGAAAGTGAAAAGCAATATGGATTCAGGTATGTTTTATGCCATTCAAAAAGCTGCAACAAAGGCTCTTTTTTTAAACGAAAACTGGTTTGTAGAACTCAATAGCACCTATGAAAAAAGAAGGACCATAGCATGGGAAATTTATGATGAATTAAATTTAAGCTACAGTAAATCAGCAGCTGGTTTGTTTATATGGGGTAAAATTAATTCTTCAACAAACAATGACTTAGAATTTACAGATGAGTTACTACATAATAGCGGTGTTTTTATAACTCCTGGTAGTATTTTCGGAAGCAATGGAAAAAATTACCTTAGAATGTCTCTTTGTGTAAAAGATCATACCCTTAAAGAAATTTTAAGAAGAATTAAAAACAGATGATTTTAACTGTAATTGGAATTGGACTTATTGGTGGCTCAATAGCTAAGGAGCTAAAACAAAAGAAATTTTGCAACAAGGTTATTGGTGTAGACTCAAATATAAATCATCAAAAGATTGCCCTGAATAATAAAATAGTAGATGAAATATATTCATTAAAGCAAGCCGTTCAAATGTCGGATATCATCCTAATTTCTATTCCTGTAGATAACACCTCAAAAGTATTAAAAGAGGTTTTAGATTTAGTAGACAAACAAATTGTATTTGATGTTGGCTCTATCAAAGAAAAAGTAATTCAACATGTTAACGCTCATCAAAAAAGAAAAAATTTTGTAGCAACACACCCTATTGCAGGAACTGAGTTTTCTGGTCCTGAAGCTGCTCACATTGGGTTATTCAAAGGGAAAATCAATATCATTTGCAACAAAGAAGAATCAAGTAAAGAAGCTGTTGAAAAGATTAGTGAATTATACCATATTTTAGGGATGGAAAACATATATATGAATGCACAAGATCACGACATTCATAGTGCTTACGTTTCCCATATATCTCACATTAGTTCTTTTTGTCTCGCATTGAGTGTAATGGATAAGGAAAAAGATGAAAAAAATATTTTAAATATGGCAGGAAGTGGGTTTGAATCAACAGTGAGGCTAGCCAAATCCAATAAAGAAATGTGGACACCCATTTTCACTGAAAACAAAAGCAATATATTAGCAGTATTGAATGATTACATTGAAAAGTTAAATTCATTCAAATCTGCCATCAAAGAAGATGACTATGAGAAACTTAACGATCTTATACTTCAAGCAAACGGAATTAAAAAAATACTAAACTAGATGACAATTCAATTAGAAGATACATCAAAATGGCCTGTGGCAATTGAAAAACCATTTATTATCGCTGGTCCTTGTAGTGCAGAATCGGAAGATCAAATGTTGAAAATTGGTCATGCACTTAAATCTCACCAAAACTTACTATTTAGAGCAGGTATATGGAAACCAAGAACAAGACCAAATAGTTTTGAGGGAATTGGGAGTGTAGGATTAAAATGGTTATCATCCGTAAAAAAAGAAACTGGACTCTCTACTACAACAGAAGTAGCTAATGCTTACCATGTTGAAGAAGCATTGAAACATAATGTGGATGTGCTTTGGATTGGAGCAAGAACTACAGTCAATCCATTTGCTGTGCAAGAAATAGCCAATGCCCTAAAAGGTATTGATATTCCTATTATGATAAAAAACCCTATAAATCCAGAAGTAAATTTATGGGTTGGTGCCATTGAGCGTTTTGCAGATGCAGGATTAACTAAACTTGCTGCCATTCATAGAGGTTTTTTCGCTTACAATAACACCAAGTACAGAAATATTCCACAGTGGCAATTAGCTATTGAACTTAGGCGTAGAATACCAGGCATAACTATGATTTGTGACCCAAGTCATATTGCTGGGAAAAGAGATTTAATATATGAAGTATCTCAGAAAGCTATAGACATGAACTATGATGGGCTCATGATTGAAACTCATATTAATCCAGAAAAAGCATTAAGCGACAATGCTCAGCAAGTGACTCCTGAACAATTGAATATTATTCTTGAAAAATTAGTAATTCGTAAATCAAAAATTGAAGATCCTGTATTCAAATCCTCACTAGATCAATTGAGAATACAAATTGATGATTTGGATAATGAGCTTGTTGACGTACTAAAAAGAAGAATGAAAGTAGCTGAAAAAATAGGAGTTCACAAGAAAGAAAACCAAGTAACTATTCTTCAATCGAATAGATGGGAGGAACTTTTAAACACAAGAATTCAGCATGGTGTTAATAGTGGGTTAAGTGAGGAATTTATGAGTAGAGTGCTCAAAGCTATTCATCAAGAATCAATAAATAGACAAACTAGAGTAATGAATGAGGAATAAAAAAGATTAAAAGCTTTTATATACTTTATCACTTATACCCCACTTTAATCTGAACTCTTTTGGGATGATTAATTTCAACTTAAATTCTTCGTCAAAATATTTTAGGAAACTAAAAACAAATAATTTATTCATTGGTTTTATGACTTGACGTATAAAAATATTTCCTCTAAAAATATTAAGTGATTTCAAAGTAATTACAGAAGATTTAAATATTAGTTTTTGCGATTGAGATTTAAAATCAGGTAAACCTAACATGTCACTATATACACTATTATTAATTAAAAATACAATTAGATAATCAGGCATATCAGGCATTACCCTCAACTTTAATGTAGCTTTCATGAAATCTGATAGCGCAGCAGTTAATTTTTTACCATTTTCTGATGGAGATGCCTGGTGTTTTAGTATGTGATAATAGAGCCTTTTAGCATCTTTATACTTTGTTGGATTAAGTTTTGAATCTATACCAATCAAATGCCCTACAACAGACCAATAATGTACAAGGGCATCTTTTTCATATAAAGATAAGAAGATGTTCATTCTCCTTAATCCATCAATAGCACCAACACTAAATGTTAAAATTGTCAATGATAAATCTTCTTGATTAATTGGATAACCATAGGTTTCTTTTTCCCAATTTTGATCGGTTAAAAATTTTCTAACCATAGCATGAATAAATCTAACCTTCAAAATATGTTTCATGCCATCCGAATTGAATTCAAACGTATTCTTTTGCATTACGTTTAGTAAAAATTGAGAAGTTTCTAAAAGTCTTTTAGCAGTACCATGTTTAATACTTTTGGATAAATAACCTGTTGTTGCTAATAGTTCTACTACATTAGAAGACACATAACCAAGTGGAAGTGCTCTACAGATTAATGATGTAGCATATTCAGGACCAATGTTTAAAAATATCTCATTTGCCAACTTAATTTTTTTTTCATCAATCCAGTTGGGTAAATCTTGATTTTGTTCAAAATAATCCTTCAAAGATGAAGGAAGCAAATCAGAATCTAATTGATTAAAATTGTGCAATAATTGCTTGTATAAAACTCCAATTTCCTTTTTTGACTTATTTTGAAATAAATCACTTACAAGTGCATCAGCAATAGGGTCTTGAATTGTCCTAAATTTATTTAATTGATCAAAAGATAAATTGTAATTCACAATAGGTAAATTAGTGCAAAAATTTTAATTATTAATTAAAAATGAAATATTCTTTCTTGCCTAATACTTCAATCAAGATTAGTAAAATTTGTTTAGGTACCATGACATGGGGTAAGCAAAATACTGAGTCAGAGGGTCACGAACAAATGGATTTTGCTTATAACAAGGGCGTTAATTTTTTTGACACAGCCGAACTTTACCCGGTACCAGCAGAAGCAGAAACTTATGGAGAGACTGAAAGAATTATAGGAACATGGTTTAAAAAAACAGGACTTAGAGATAAAATTATATTAGCTAGTAAAATTGCTGGTCCAGGTGCCTATACCAAACATATAAGATCAACTGGTTTCAGTAAAAACGCTTTAATTGAAGCTCTTGACCAAAGTTTAAAACGATTACAAACGGACTACATAGATCTTTACCAATTACATTGGCCAGAACGATACACCAACACTTTTGGCATTAGAGGATTTAAGCCTTCTTCTTCAGAAAAATGGGTAGATAATTTTAATGAAATACTATTTGTGCTAGATCAACTAATCAAATCTGGAAAAATAAGACATGTTGGATTATCAAATGAGAATCCTTGGGGTGTAATGCGTTTTCTTGAAGAATCTAAAAAGAATCTTCCTAGAATGATTACTATCCAAAATTCATATTCATTATTAAATAGACAGTTCGAAGTTGGAAATGCAGAAATTTCAGTGAGAGAAAATATAGGTTTACTGGCTTACTCTCCCCTAGCATGTGGAGTATTAAGCGGCAAGTATATTAAAGGGATAGATAATCCATCAAGTAGATTAAATCTATTTAAACGATTTATTCGTTACAGTAGCAATCAAAGTACTGAAGCAACAAAAAGGTACCTAAAATTAGCTGAAAACAATAACTTGACACTAACACAAATGGCATTAGCTTTTGTTAACCAACAACCTTTTGTAACAAGTAATATTATAGGTGCAACTAATTTAATCCAGCTTAAAGAAAACATTGATTCTATCAACATAGAATTAAACGATGAAGTTTTATATGGGATTGAAAAAATTCATCAAGAAATACCTGATCCCTCTACCTAAATTATTTTAAAAAAAATAAAAACTGGCACAGTCTTTGTTCACTAAATTGAAATTTTTTACTATTAAAAATTTTCATACATACTTTTTAAGACTCATTGCAATTCTGCTTGTAGCAACTTTGTTTTCTAATCAAATGGGCATAGAATGGAATTCTTGCGATATAAATAATATTGAGGTTACAGAGAATTTTGAAATTGAAATAGAAGAAATAGAATCAGAAAAAGAATCTGAAGAAAAAGAGTTTTTACATCAAATAAGCACTTCAACAAAACCAAATGCAAAATTATTTGTTGATGTATCCGAACATATAGAAAGCAATTATACTTTTTATCACAACATTGATTCTCCCCCACCCGAGTTAGTTTGATATCTCAAAAATATGGTCAAAGTCTGACCAAAAAACATTTAATCAAACTAATAATTTAAATATGAAAAAATCAATTTTAATAATAACAATAATGGCACTTGCCGTATCCTCTTGTATCCCAGTATCAGTAATTAGGCCTGGACAGGTGGGAGTAAAACAATCGTTAGGAAAGCTAAAAGGTAATCCTAAAACTCAGGGACTTGTTCTTTATAATCCTTTTGTTACTCAAGTAGTTAAGTTACCTACAAGAACTGTAAACAGAGAAGTAAAGCTTAATTTACCTTCAAAAGAAGGATTAAATGTAGCTGCTAGAATATCTATACTATATCATTTAAAAGAAGATAAAGCGTTGGATATTATTAGTACAGTTGGTAAGAAATATGAGGATGTACTTATACTAAGTACGTTTAGATCTGCTGCAGCTGATGTTTGTGCACGATTTTATGCGAAAGATATGCACTCTGGAAAGAGAGCTGAAATTGAGCAAGAAATCAAAAACCAAATGTCAGAAATTCTGAAAGGAAGAGGATTTGAAATAGAAGCAATTCTATTGAAAAGCATAACCCTTCCTAGTGGTCTTTATGCTGCAATTGAAGCCAAACTTAAAGCAGAACAAGAAGCCCAACAAATGGAATTTGTGCTCCAAAGAGAGAAAAAAGAAGCTGAAAGAAAGAGAATTGAAGCTGAAGGTGTTAGGGATGCACAAAAAATAATTAAAGAGGGAATTACAGAAGGAAATATCAAATGGAAAAGCTTGGAAGTTCTTCGTGAAATATCAACTTCTCCAAATGCGAAATTGATAATTACTGATGGTAATTCTCCAGTATTAATTAACGGGGACGACTAGTTCTTCAATATGACTTAAACTACAAAAGCCTGCTCATGCAGGCTTTTTTATTTAATGGTAATTCAAAAAATAGATATTTGATTACCTTTAAGAAAAATTTTAAAAATCATGAAAAAAATAGTTGTATTTGTACTAGTAGGAATCATTGCCAGTTCTTGTGTTATAGTTAAGCCAGGAGAAGTAGGTGTAAGACAGTTTTTAGGAAGATTAAAAGGAAGCCCAGCATCACCGGGCCCTACAATAATTAATCCTCTAACTACTACATTAGTAAGAATTCCGACAAGAACAGTAAACAAAGAAATAAAACTAAACTTACCATCAAAGGAAGGTTTAAATGTGAGTGCTGAAATTTCTATTCTTTATCATGTAAAAGAAGAGAAGGCCTTAGATATTATTAATGAAGTTGGAGCTAACTTTGAGCGTGTTTTAATCTTAAGTACTTTTAGATCTGCTTCTGCTGATGTTTGTGCTAGATTCTTTGCTAAAGATATGCACTCAGGTAAGCGTGCAGTGATTGAAAAGGAAATTAAGGAACAAATGGTCACTCTTTTAGAAAACCGAGGATTTGTTATCGAAGCTGTTCTTCTTAAAAGTATTACACTTCCTCCCGGGTTGTATGCAGCTATTGAAGCAAAACTTAGAGCTGAACAACAAGCTCAACAAATGGAATTTATTTTACAACGAGAAAAGAAAGAAGCTGACAGAAAAAGAATTGAGGCTGAGGGTATTAGAGATGCTCAAAGAATCATCAAAGAAGGAATTACAGAAGGTAATATTGAATGGAGAAGCTTAGAAGTTCTAAAAGAAATTGCAACTTCTCCAAATGCAAAGCTCATCATAACAGATGGAAAAACACCTGTACTTATTAATGGTGAAGAGTAATCTTATCTTAAGTTATATTAACATTCTAGCTGATTTATAAATACTATATTCGGACAATTTTTTTCAAATGAAAGCAAGAAAAATAGTTGTATTTGTTGTCATATTAATAGTCATTGGCTTGATGTTTGCCGTAGGCAGTATAAGTTATTCGTCAGGCGTTAGTTATGGTGAAGCAAACGCAGAGGAGATAAGAAAGAACAAAATCATTTCAGTAGATTCACTTATTGAGACTCCCAAGAAGTATGTTGCTGCTGCATTTACAATTAACGAAAGAAGCCCAATAAAAGTGAAGAGTTCAGGAAGAGTTATACCTGGAAAAATCATTAATATTTCAAGCGAAGTTCAAGGAGTTTTAGAATCTGGAATTTCACTTAAAAAGGGATCCAAATTTAAAAAAGGGGATTTACTTTTTAAGTTGAGAGATACTGATATTAAACTAATGTTAGCCGCTAAAAAAAGTGCCTACCTAAGTTTGATAGCACAAAATCTTCCAGATATAGCTACAGATTTTTCTCAGGAATTTGATAAATGGAACAATTTCTTTAATGGGATTAATGTCGATCAACCATTAGATGATTTTCCTTCATTTAACACTACCAGGGAGAAAAATTTTATCATTTCAAGAAACATTTTAGCTGAATATTTGAGTATAAAAAGTGATGAGTTTAAACTCTCAAAGTATTTTCAATTTGCTCCATTTACTGGATCAATTGTGGAGTCATATACAGATAAAGGCGCTATTGTAAATCCCGGGTCTCCTGTAATTCAAATAATGAGAAGTGATGAATTAGAGATAGAAATTCCAATACCACTTAAATATATGGACAATATTAAGCTAGGTACAAAGGTTAATCTGTTTGATAATTCAAAGACTTTTTCTGGAAAAATCATAAGAAAAGGAGACTTTATCAATGCGAATACACAAAACGTACCAGTATATGTTCAACCAGATAACGCTACATCAATTTTTTATGGGATGTATTTAGAAGCATTATTGGAATTTAAAGACACTGAAGATGTAGTGAAAATACCCAGAAAAGCATTGTATGATAATCAAAAGCTATACATCATCAATAAAAATGATAGTACTTTAAAATCCATTTCAGTAGATATAAGGTCATCAGATGATCAATTTGTTTATGTCACTAATTTGGAAGATTCTGTTTTATTTGTTTCTAAACCTGTTATAAACGCCAAGGAAAACACAAAAGTCACACCTGTTATCCAATAACTAAGATGAATAAACTTATTGCTTACTTCATAAAATATCCTATATGGGCCAATGCTCTTATAGTGGTTACAGCCATAGCTGGTGTTTTGAGTTTATTTATCATGCCAAAGTCCTTTTTCCCGGAAATGAACCCAAACAGAGTATATGTAAATGTTGCATATCCTGGGGCATCTCCTAAAGAAATAGAAGAAGGAATAACTACTAAGGTTGAAGAGTCTTTAAATGGGATACAAGGTGTCAAAGAAATTACTTCTACCTCATCAGAAAACATCTCCAACATTACTGTAACAGGAATTGAAGGAATTGACCTTGATAAAATGCTACAAGATGTTAAAAATGCAGTAGATGGAATTAGCCAATTCCCAGCAGGTGCAGAAAAACCACTGGTATTTGCACAGACATCTAGGGGAATGGGTGGTTTGAGCAATGTAGTTGGATTCTATTCACTTTATGGCCCTGATGACCTTTGGAAGCTCAAAGAAATGGCTGAAAAGGTAGAGCAAGATTTGTTAAGCTCAAAAGAAATAAGTCAGGTAGATATTTTAGGATACCCACCTGTTATAATAGCAGTAGATATTCGAGAAAATGATTTACTCAAATATGGGTTGGACTTTACTACCATTTCAAACATAATTAAGATGAGTAATATTGACCTATCTGGTGGTAGTGTCAAAACAGATAATGAAGAAATTGTCATCCGATCTATGAACCGATCAACAGACCCAGAAAAGGTTAAAGAAATAGTCATTTTAGCCATGCCTTCTGGAGATGTTGTCAGGCTTAAGGATATTGCAGATGTAAACATGGAGTTTTCAGAAATTCCAATGAAAAATTACGTTAATGGGAAAAGAGGGGTTAGTTTTATTGTTAAAA
>CAJWIX010000073.1 GCA_913042175.1 uncultured Flavobacteriales bacterium | reverse complement strand
ACGGATAGTTTCATTGCTAAAATTTATAAATCGAAAGTACAGATTTAATTTTAGAAATTATTAAATTATCTCAATAATTGTATTTTTGGCCGAATTTCAATCATTTATGTTAAAATCAAATAAAGTTGTAGTTGTAATGCCAGCGTATAATGCTGCTGAAACCTTAGAGAAAACCTACAATGAAATACCTTTTTCTATTGTTGATGAAGTGATTTTAGTAGATGATTTTGGTCAAGATAATACGGCTGAAATTGCTACAAATTTGGGTATAAAACACGTTATTAAACATGAATACAATAAAGGCTATGGAGGAAATCAAAAGACATGTTACAATAAAGCTTTGGCTATTGACGCAGATATTGTAGTAATGCTACACCCTGACTATCAATACACACCTAAATTGATTGAAAGTATGTGTCATATTATTGCCAATAATCTTTATCCTGTCGTTTTAGGTTCTAGAATTCTTGGGAAAGGTGCTTTGAAAGGGGGAATGCCAATCTACAAATATGTTGCAAATAGAATGTTAACCTTGTTTCAAAATATTTTAATGAATCAAAAGTTGTCTGAATATCATACGGGGTTTAGAGCATTTTCGTCAGAAGTTTTAAAAAACATAAATTATAATGATAATTCAGATGATTTTATTTTTGATAATCAAATGCTTGCTCAATTAATGTACAAAGGTTATGAAATTGGTGAAATTACTTGTCCCACTAAATATTTTGAGGAAGCATCATCCATAAATTTTAAAAGAAGTTCAGTGTATGGAATAGGTGTTATAATGACATCTATTAAATATTTTCTAACAAAAATTAAAATCATAAACTGGCATTTGCTGCGCTAATAATGAAGAATATTTTTAATCAACATAAGCTCATATTTGTAATTTATGGATCTTGGTTTTTAATATGTTTGATGCTTATTTTTATTTTTGGAAGTGTCAGCATTTCAAGTTGGATAAACACTCATCACAACTTTGTATTAGATTCTTTTTTTAAATACCTCACCCACTTAGGGGATGGGATAACTGCAATTATTCTGATTACGATCTTACTAATAATAAGATTAGATTATGGTTTTTACGCTATTATTGGGTTTTCTTTATCTTCATCTATAACTCAATTTTTAAAACGTGTTGTATTCAAGGATACAATGAGACCATCGGTCTATTTTAATGATTTAATTGAACAAGGCAGTTGGCATTTAGTTGATGGAGTTCAATTACATCAGTTATACTCTTTTCCAAGTGGTCATACAACCAGTATTTTTAGTATATGTGTATTACTTTCTTTATTTACGAATAGCCGTAAAATAAAATATTCTTTATGTTTTATAGCTATTTTAACAGGATTGTCTCGTATTTATCTTTCTCAACATTTTTTAGTAGATGTTTTTGCAGGAAGTCTTATTGGATTTTCGGCAGTGATTATTTCATATTTCATCTTAAACCATAAATTTTCAAGGTTTAGTAAAATATCGTTGTTAAAATATTTTAAGTGAAAAGTCAGCGCTTACCATATGTCTTTTTAGGTTTTTTTCTATTTGTACTAATTTTCATTATTCCCACATTGGATTGCTTTTATCTTTTTGACTGGGACGAGATTAACTTTGCAGAATCTTCAAGAGAAATGTTGTTAACGGGAGATTATTTTCATGTTCAAATCAATTTTGAACCATTTCATGAAAAACCACCACTTTTTTTCTGGTTACAATCTTTAAGTATGAAAATTTTTGGCATTGGTGGTTTTGCTGCTAGATTCCCTAATGCTTTATTGGCATTTCTTACGCCAATTACCTTGTTTTTTATGGGTAAAACAATAAAAGATTCTTCTTTTGGCGTTTTGTGGGCAAGCATTTACATGTGTGGGATTTTACCAAATCTATATTTTAGAACAGGAATAATTGACCCCTATTTTAACTTATTCATTTTTACTTCTATTTTTTTCGGATATGTTTATTTAACAAGGGAACAAACAAAAAAGAGATACCAGATTTTACTCTCTGGATTATTTGCTGGACTGGCTCTCATTACAAAAGGTCCGGTCGCTTTACTGCTAATTTTTCTTGTTTTCTTTCTGCTTTTTTTATTTAAAAAAGTTAGAATTGGTTTTAAGAATTTGGTTTTATTTTCGTTAAGTGTATTTGTGTGCTCTATTTTTTGGTATGGACATGAAATATGGCAAAGTGGTCCGTGGTTTTTGATAGAATTTTTAAAATACCAAATTGAACTGTTTTCCAAGCCTGTTGCAGGACATCAACAACCCTTTTATTATCATTTTGTAGTATTGTTATTTGGGTGTTTTCCCTTTTCTTTTTTTGCAATCAAGAATACATTTATTCCACATGAAAAAGGACTCAATTATGAATATTTAATGAGGATTTTATTTTGGGTTGTTCTACTTCTTTTCACTATTGTAACGACAAAAATTGTACACTATTCCTCATTGGCGTATTTTCCCCTATCTTATTTAGCAGTAGTCGAGTTAAGAAAAATTAAATGGGGTAAAAAATCAAGCAATATGTTTCAATTTCTCTTTGTTTCATTTGCTTTCATACTAACTTCAATTTTTTCTATTTCAATTTACTTACTTTCTTATGAAACTGATTTTTTAATTGCTTTAACTGACAATATCCAATTGGTGGAAATTTTAAAAACACCTTTAGATTGGAATGGATATGAATTTTTATTACCTCTTTCTTTTTTAATTGCGGCTGTATTTTTCATGTTCTTTTATGCCAAGAAATTAATCAATGCTATTGTTCTATTTTTAGTTTTTAACGGAATTTTTTTTACTACAATAGGCTTTTGGGTATTGCCAAATATTGATCTTTTGATTCAAGGAAATTTAATTAATTATTATGAGTCAATTTCAAATGAAAAAAAATACATTTCCACTGTTGGATTTAAAAGTTATGCTCATTATTTTTATGCAAAAGCTGATGAATTATCATCAAATGATGAACTTTTTAATCAAAAACAAAAAGTCCTTCAAGAACAATTTCAAGTATCATCATTTCATGAATTGACAAAAGATCAAAAGAATAAATTTTCATCACATATTGTCAATTGGATGATTGTTGGTAATATTGATCGGCCATGTTACTTTGTGACCAAAACAAACAGAACAGTGAATCAGTTGGAAAATAATGAAGACTTAGACGTAGTTTTTAATAAATCCGGATTCAAAATTTTTAAAAGAAACGTAAAATGAATGTAAGAGAGTTAGCCCCAACTAATGTTTGGAATTATTTTGAAGATTTAAATGCCGTTCCAAGGCCATCTAAAAAAGAAGAAAAAGTAATAGCATTTATGATGAATTTTGGTCATTCCTTGCAATTAGAAACGTATAAAGACCATGCAGGAAATGTCATTATTAAAAAAGATGCAAGCAAGGGGATGGAAGATAGAAAAGTGGTTATTCTACAGAGTCACTTAGATATGGTTCACCAAAAAAATGCTGATACCGATTTTGATTTTTTGTCACAAGGAATAGAAAGCTACATTGATGGCGAATGGGTAACAGCCAATGGTACTACTCTTGGCGCAGATAACGGAATGGGTGTTGCAGCTATTATGGCTTTGCTTGCTAGTGAAGATATTGCTCATCCACCATTAGAAGCTTTATTTACTATTGATGAGGAGACTGGGATGACCGGGGCATTTGAGTTAGAGCAAGGAATTTTAAAAGGGGAAATTTTATTGAATTTAGATACTGAGGATGATGATGAGTTTAGCATAGGTTGCGCAGGTGGAATTGATACCAATACCTTTAAGAAATACCCAACTGAAACAATAAGCAGTGGAGTTGGACTAAATATTAAAATTAGAGGATTAAAAGGAGGTCATTCAGGAATGGATATACATCTTGAAAGAGGCAATGCAAATAAGATAATGAATAGATTATTGCATGATGCTTTAAAATATGATGTTAGTTTATGTGAAATAGATGGAGGAAGTCTTAGAAATGCTATTCCAAGAGAATCTACAGTAAAATTAGTTGTTAATTCTGACCATTTCTTACAAGATTTAGACGAATTAATAACACATATTAAAAATGAATATAGTGTAACAGAGCCTGATGTAATTTTTGAAGTTGATAAATTGGAATTACCCCTCCAAGGTTTATCTGTTGGTAATTCAAAAGAGTTGATACAAAGCATCTCTAGCGTATTTAATGGGGTATTTAAAATGAGTCAATCTATAAGTGGTCTTGTTGAAACTTCATCTTCTCTTGCTAGAGTTATCTTAAAAGATGGTGATTTTAAGACTCAAAGTTTACAGAGAAGCTCTGTAGATAGCTCTAAAAAAGATGTAGCGCAAACAGTAGGAGCTACATTTTCTGCCATTGGAGCTGATGTAGAACACACAGGGTCATATCCTGGATGGGCCCCTAACGCCAATTCTGAGATACTAAATATCATGGTTCCACTTTATGAAAAACTATTCAATGAAAAACCAAAGGTTCAAGCTTGTCATGCAGGTTTAGAGTGTGGTATTTTAAATGAGCGATATCCTGGATTAGACATGATTTCGTTTGGACCAACAATTAAAAATCCACATTCACCCGATGAGAAAGTAAATATCCATTCTGTAGAAAAATTCTGGGGTTTTCTTCTAGAAGTTTTAAAACATACTCCAGTTAAAAGTTAATAATCCCACTTTTTTGTAAATGGATTAAATGAGGATGCTCCAATTTTAAGCTCAAAAGTAGACCCAGTATAGCTGTTAACAGACGTACAACCATACAGGCCAAATTTCACTAATTCTCCCCATATTTTAAATGGTCTCGCAATACCAATATAAGATTCAAAATGGATTAGATCTTCACCTGGTATAATAAGTGTGGAAGCACCACCAGATAGCTGAAGATTTAGTCTGTTTATCAAAGGAATTTTACCTAGAATGTTACCATTAAAATTATGAATGAAATTACCCCTTAGATAAGAAAACTCTGAAGTAAGTGTAGGGCCCATCATTTGAAATGATTTTAATGGATTGCTAAAAAAAAGAAAATCACTTCCCCTAAAGTATTTCCACTCAATAACTCTTAAATTTTCTTTATTTAAAAATGATCCTAATTCAACATTCCATTTTGCATCTCCAAGGTGAGGAATAGTAAATTCATCATTAACTCTTATTTCAGCATAATCAAAATTTACTTCACTATTAAAAATTGCTGGAAATCCTTTTCTGTATATGAAGTTAACCGTTGGGTAATCTGTTCCTAATACGATTTTATTATTTTTTTTGTAATAAAACTTTTGGAATGGTAACCAAGTGAACTGTATTCTAGTTTCTAATTTTGTATATGGTTCTTCAAAGTTATCTGTTTGAGGTATGTCTAATATGCTATCTATGGGGGAGAAAATATCATCAGATAAATCAAGAAGTGTTAGAGGCGATTGATTACAGTATAAAGCTTTAAATTCTGCATATAATCCATTAATTAATTCAGTTTTATAGGCTGTTTCTAAATGTTTTGATCTCACATAGTTAGTTCTTGAGAAAGCAGTACTAAGAGATGAAAATCTATTAACTGCTTTGTATTGATCTCCTATACCAATTGTGAGCTGTTTATATTTTCTATCATTGGTAATTATGGATATTCCGGTAGAACCTCTTAAATCTTTGTTTGTAAAACCATAGTCAATACTATTTCTTGTGCTTATTTTATATTTTTCATTTATATTCTTTTTAAAATTGAATCCTACATTATGTCTGTAACCACCTATTCCAAATGGATTAAATTGAGATATAATTGGCCATAAGTAAAATGAATATCCTTTGTACCTATTTCGGTGTCCGACACCATTCCATAATATTTTACCAAGTGTTATTTTGTTATATATGCTATCTTTTTCAAGTATATAAGCTTCGCTATTGTAATAATCTCTAAGGCTATCTGTATAGCTTATATATTCCAATTCATTATCCTTAAGGTCAATGGGTCTCAGATTTTCCCATGCTTCAATTGAAAATTGATCAATTGAATCTCCATAAAATTTGATTTCATTTTTATTGAATTTCTTGGGCAGTGAGGGATTTATTGTGAAGTCATAATTTACCGCGTTGGCATTTCCTAATATTTTATAATCTCCATCCTTTATTGTGAAATCAATGATTTTTCTATTCACAATAGGATTACCCTCAATGTTTTTATAATCTTGAATGATATGCAAATTTTCTATTTTGAAACTGGACTGTTTTGGCCCATTAATAGCTAATTCAAAAGAATTTATAAAATGAGTTTCATCATCAATGAACAATACTCCCTTTAGCAAGGGTTCATTTTTAAACCTTGGAGTTAACTGAATCTTATGAATTTTGTGGGTGTCATTTTCTATAATTACGCCTAAATAGTCGTATTTGTAAAAAGTTCTACTACCATTAGACAAAGGAGAGATTATTGGTTTTTCAGATATTGATGTTTTAATGTTGTTTTGATAAAGATTCAATTCTAATTCTACTAAATCCATCAAGGATAAATATGGATCATCAATATCATATTGTGGTGTGATGTCATATTCTCCAAATTCCTCAAAGGATTGTATTACAGTAAAATCATCTTTAGGTTTAGTATCAGCAAAGTCGTGATAACCATAATAGTCCCAATAGTTTTTGTTTTTTTTGAGATGATAATATTTTCCATATGACTCTATGAATTTTAGGATATCATTGGTGAAGTTTATATTTGATGAAGTATCGATTTCCCAGGGTTCAATAGAATCATATTTTCTAATTTTAACTTTTCTTTTTTCGATAGAGTTTTTTGCATACTGAGTGCAGGAATAGTCAACGTCAATAAATTTTTTCTTTGCTTCTTTAGCTTTTTTAATGATTTCAAGTGCCTTATTTTTAGTGTTTGAAACAACTTCTAATTCAATAAGATCTTTAGCATTTTCATTAAGTACAATATTAAAGACTTTGGGTGAGCCACTAAGTATCACTTTTTTTTCTACAGATTCATATCCGATAAAACTAAATATTATGGTGTGTTCTCCATTTTTCAGTTCTAAAAAATACTCCCCAAAGGCATTTGAGCTAACCCCATATGTCGTATTTTTCACATATACTGAAGCAAATGGTAGCGGTTCTCCAAAATTATCTTTTATGGTACCACTAATATGATTGCTAAACCCTTTTAATTGAAAAATTACGAGAAGAATAAGGATTATTCTTTTTGACAATATATTTTTTAATTCGTCCAATTAGTAAGAATAACGATTAATAACGTGAAATGTTAAAGATTTTACTCAAATTTGTAAAAAATTAAATTATGTCTATTCATAAAGATATAAAAAGAGTTACAACCCATGTTCTTCAAGAAATGAAAAGAAATGGTGAAAAAATATCTATGTTAACAGCATATGATTACTCTATGGCTAAAATTGTTGATGAGGCAGGAACTGATGTTATTTTGGTTGGTGATTCAGCTTCCAATGTTATGGCTGGTCATGAAACAACATTGCCAATTACATTAGATCAGATGATATATCATGCTTCATCTGTTATTAGGGCAATTAAACGTTCTTTAGTTGTAGTAGACTTACCATTTGGACATTATCAAGGTGACTCTAAAGAGGCATTGAGATCTTCCATAAGAATAATGAAAGAAGCTGAGGCACATGCAGTAAAATTAGAGGGTGGTAAAGAAGTATTAGAATCTATACAGCGAATTCTTACTGCTGGTATTCCAGTAATGGGTCATTTGGGTTTAACTCCACAATCCATTTACAAATTTGGAACATACACAGTAAGAGCAAAAGAAGAAGAAGAGGCAAAAATACTTATTGAGGATGCTAAATTATTACAGGAAGCAGGGTGCTTTGCTTTAGTTTTAGAAAAAGTGCCTGCAGATCTTGCCAAAGAAGTAGCTTCTTCTATTGAAATTCCTGTAATTGGCATTGGTGCAGGTGGAGGAGTAGATGGGCAAGTATTGGTATTACATGATATGTTAGGGATAACCCAACAGTTCTCTCCAAGATTTTTAAGACGCTATCATAATTTGCATCAAGAAATTCTTAAAGCTTGTACTCATTACATAAAGGATGTAAAGTCATCCGATTTCCCCAATGAAAACGAACAGTATTAATCGTGGGATTGTTGGTTTTATACGAAGATAATCATCTCATTGCAGTAAAAAAGGAACCTGGATCTATAGTTCAATCTGATAAAACTGGAGATGAAACATTGGCTGAGCAGGTAAAAGCTTATATCAAGAGGAAGTATAAAAAACCAGGTGATGTTTTTTTAGGGATAGTGCATCGATTAGATAGGCCAGTTGGTGGAGTAATAGTATTTGCTAGGACATCTAAGGCCCTTACAAGAATGAATGAGCTGTTTAGAGAGAAAAAAATCTCCAAAACTTATTGGGCTATTGTGGAGGAAAAACCACCAAGAGAAGATGGGCAATTGGTTAATTGGTTGAAGAAAAACCAAGAGAAAAACAGGTCAAGAGCTTATGATATTGAAGTTAAGGAAAGCAAGAAAGCAGAGTTGACTTATAGACTAATGGGGCGAAGCAAACATTATTATTACATAGAAGTTCATCCCAAAACTGGCAGACATCATCAAATAAGAGTTCAACTTGCTCATTTGGGTTGTAAAATTAAAGGTGATGTTAAGTATGGTGCAAAACGAACTAATAAAGATGGTAGCATACATCTTTTTGCTCGTTCTTTATCTTTTATCCATCCAGTGAAAAAAGAAAAATTAATTATTCGATCAAATCCACCTATGGACCCTCTGTGGAATGAAATGATAAATCTTGAAAAAGCAGTTTAATTTATAGCTGCAATAAAGCTAATTTCAATATTAACATCCTTTGGTAGACGTGCCACTTCTACAGTTTCTCTTGCCGGAAAAGGAGCATCAAAGTAGTCAGCATAAATTTTATTTACGACATTGAAATCATCCATGTTTTTTAAGAATATAGCACATTTTAGTATGTTTTTTCTGCTTATTTGAGCTGCTTCCAGAAGTGCATCAATATTCATTAATATTTGACGTAATTCTTTTTCAACGTCATCATTAATTAACAATCCACTTTTTGGATCTATAGCTATTTGACCACTTGCGTACATTATGTTATTGTGAATAATGGCTTGACTGTATGGACCAACTGGATCTGGTGCATTTTTTATGTTGATGCTTTTTTTCATAATTAAGGGATATTGTTATCGTACCAAGTTCTTCTACGTTGAAGCTTTAAATCTTGTAATAAAGCTGACTTAACACTTATATTGATATTGTAACTCCTCATGAACCCAAAAGGAATCCAATTAAAACTCATTTGCCAGCAATGAAGATCTCTTGCAATATTTATAGATGTAAAACTAAACTCTTTTCTGATGAAATCGTAGTTAGTCATGTAAGAAATTTTCCAATTTTTAGTAATGCTTAGATCACCTCTTAAACCAATACTTTGAGTGATGTAATTTGTGTCTAGATCTTTTGTAATTGATCTTGAGTAGTCAATTTTATAATCTATCCCGATTGTCCAAGGAACATTAAAGTCAATGTACATATCACTATTGGCATTTACAAGGTCTAATTCTTCTTGACTTCCTTTATTGCTTTCATAGGGTTTGTCTTCTTTTTTCTTTGATTTTAAACTTGTTCCAATAGCAAGGTTTGCTGACTTTAGTGTGCCTATTTTTTTATCAAAATCAAATTGATATTGATTACTTCTTACCCCATTAATGTATCTATAAGGGTCAATTCGGCCACTAAACCTAAAGTTGACTTTTTTCCATAATGTTGTTCTTCCAATTAATTGAAACTGATCAAGATTAAATGAATCCTTTATCATATCATAACCAGATGAAATTGTAAAGTTTTCCAATATTTTTGATTTTAAGAAAGGATTTTCTCCTGTGGTATCATTGTGATTTTTTCGTTTCAGTTCTAATGCATTAATTAAACTAAACCCAATCCTTCCTGACTCGGCTGAACTAACAGTCCCATATATATTACTTGAATAGGGGGAATAAGTTGATGTGTTTCCAATGGAGTCTGTTTGGTATGTTAACCACTGATGGGTATTTGGCCTATAAGAAAAATTAATATTTGGAGTTATCGTATGTCTTATTTTTGCCTGATGTTTCCCTCCTAAAAATTTTGCAAATTGATAAAAACCATAAATTTTAGTTGTGGCGGATGCACTTAAACTATGAGAGTAAATAGAAGAAAACTGATTTACTGTATCGTTTATGACTTCATTGTTTTGTGTATCCCAGGATTTATTGATTTGGTTTAAATACCATAGTGAAGAAAGTTGATAAGCTGGATTTATAGTTACATTTTTGCCAAATAATTTAATAGAACTAGAGGCATTAATATTGTGTCTCATTCCACTTCTAGATTGATTTTTAAATCCAGTAAATCCCTCATCCAAAAAGCTCCCAAAATCATTTTCGCCAATACTTAATTCATTTTTGGTATTCAACTGATAGTTTACATTAGTTTGGTTGATGATTTCATGTAAAAAGTTTTTGTTTATCGTACTTTTTCTCATCATTTTAAAGGGGTAGAATCGGTTAATATTGTAGGAAATCTCTGGCAAAGTAAAAACCATATTTCCTGTGTTTCCATTTTGACTATGTCTTAGATTGGCATTTAAATTGGAAGAAATTTTGCCTCTAAATTGTTTGCTCCATGCAATATTGGAGTTAAATGTGTTTGATAAGTAATTATTTATAGAAGGATTGTTATAATCGTTTCTAAAATTACTTGAAGTTCCAGCATTAATCAAGGCTTTAAATGTGCTTCCAGGATTTAATTTGGGATCATTTTGGTGATTCCATCTAATGAAAAATTCTCTGGATACGGCATAATCTTCAAATCCTTTTTCTCCTTGAATTACATTTCTGTAATTAAGTTGAAATTGGCCATTATATTTATAACGAACTTTGTATTTTGTTAAATTACTTATTCCCCAAGATCCTTTACTGTAAATGTCACCTGTAATAGCAGAACTTAATTTCCCACCTTTAAATTGATGGTAATATCCGCCACCCAAAAGATAAAATCCTAGGCCTTGTGATTCTCCGTATGTGGGGATAATAATTCCATTTGCACTTTTATTTTTCTTGTTGGGCAGGAAAGCAAATGGTAAACCCAATGGAGTAGGAATGTCTGAGACAAATAAATTAACTGGTCCTGACACAATTTTATCATCTGGTTTAATTATGGCTTTCCTAAGCTTGAAATAAAAATGGGGATGGTCAAGATCGCATGTAGTGTAAAGTGCATTTTTAATATGAATATCTCCATTATTTTGTCTTTTAACTTTCTCACCATGAATATAGCTTTCCCCTTCTTGCAGTTTAACTTGATAGGTAATGCCCTTTTTTGTTTTAAAGTTGTATTTCAAAGAGTCTGAAGAGGTTGAGGTACTTCCATCTGAAAGAACGGGAATGCCAATTTTTTGGTCATTACTATCCAAGCAATATTTTGCAAAAACAGTTTTAGTTTCAAAATCAAAGGTAATAGAGCAGGCATCTAGTATGATTTCTCCATAATCTATGTGAGCATCGTTGTATAAAAATGTCTTTTTATTTTCTAAATCAATAACAATAGAATCTTTAGCGTGATAGTTTAATTTTTCAGTTAATTGGCTTGATTCTTGATTGCTAGTATTTTGCCCTATTGTTTTAGCGCAAATTATTAACATAAAAAAGAGAATAAGTAGAATCTGTTTTTTGGAGTTGACTGGAAATAGCTCCTTAAATTTGATGTTATATAGTAATTTTAAGTTAATATAAAGAAAGTTTAAGGAATAGAAAACGAATAAAATGTTGTTTAATTATACAAATATAATGCTACTTCAAAAATCAAGATACATCTTCATGTTCGTTTTACTATTAAATTTCAACTATGGAGTTAGTCAAACAGGATTAGGGGTAAAAACTGTTGTTATTGATCCAGGTCATGGTGGAAAAGATCCTGGGGCAATTGGTGGTAAGAGAAATATGGAAAAAACGGTAGTATTAAACGTAAGTTTAATGGTAGGAAATCTTATTAAAAAAGAATATCCTGATGTTAAGGTGGTTTACACTCGCGATGATGATAGATTTATTGGATTGGCAAAAAGAGCTAAGATTGCCAATGAAATTGGGGCAGATCTTTTTATATCTATTCATGCAAATGCTGCTGAAAACAGAGCTGCAAAAGGTTTCGAAAGTTGGGTTCTAGGTTTACACAGAACAAAGGCCGCATTAGAAGTAGCTAAATTCGAGAATTCTGCAATTCTTATGGAAGAAAATCACGAGCAAACATATGAAGAGTTTGATCCTAATGACCCTGATGCATACATTGCATTATCTATGCGTCAGAATGCTTTTTTAGATCAAAGTTTAGTACTAGCCAATTCCTTTCAAAAAGATTGCGAAAAAAAACTTGGCCTACTTAATCGTGGTGTGAAGCAAGCTGGATTTATGGTTCTGTATAGAGCAACAATGCCTGCTGTTTTAATTGAATTAGGGTTTTTATCTCATCCACAAGAAGAATTATTTTTAGCTTCTAAAAAGGGGCAAGAAAAGTTAGCTAACCACATTTTTGAGGGTTTTAAGCATTATAAATCCAAATATGATGGAGTTGATGAATCATTAAAAGTTAGCAGTTTAGATGACGACACACAACCTGTTATTAATGATGAGGAAGGACAAGTTTTTAAGGTTCAATTGGCTACCTCCTCTTCTAAGATTTCTACAGAACCTCAAAACTTTAATGGTTTAAAAGGAGTAGAAGTGTATCTTAGTGGAAAATTTTATAAGTACACCTATGGTATTTGTAGGGATAAGTCTAAAGCTGCAGTGTTTTTAAATGAAGCAAAACAAGCTGGTTATGATTCGGCATTTATAGTTTCATTTGAAAATGGTAAACGACTTAATTGGAAAAAATTATAATTAA
>CAJWIX010000072.1 GCA_913042175.1 uncultured Flavobacteriales bacterium | reverse complement strand
TCTTCATATTTATAAATTTTAAATTAGATTATAATTTTCAAAAAAGTCTTTTCATATCTCTATTATTGTTATTTCGCAGTAGTCTACATTTTCTTTTCAACGTTGTTAGCACCATTTATTTTTTTCTTGGTTATTGGCAAAGGAAAATATAAAGCGGCACAAAAAATTAAATTTTTTTGGGCAAAATGGATGATGTTTTTTGTAGGCATTCATTATGATATAAAAACAGAGTCTGCGATTCCATTCAATCAGCCTTATATCATCTGCCCTAACCATAAGTCTTATTTGGATATAGTGCTAATGTATTTGATTATCCCTCATGACTTTGCATTTATTGGAAAATCAGAATTATTAAGGTGGCCTGTTATTCGGTTTTTTTTCAAAAGAGGAGTTGATATTCCAGTATATAGAGATAGTATTTCCAAAGCTGCAAAATGTTTAGCTATTGCCGAAGAAGAATTAAAAAAGGGGAGAAGTATAGTTATTTTCCCAGAAGGCGGTTGGGATAATGAGCCAGGAATGAGAAGGTTTAAAAATGGGGCCTTTCAATTGGCTATAGACGCTAAGGTGCCTGTTCTTCCAATAACATTTAAAAACAATTATAGTTTATTTACCGATCATAAAGACCTTTCTGGTAATGCTAAGCCAGGCATTGCAAATATTGTCATTCATAAACCTATCGAAACTAAAAACTTATCAAGAAAAGAATTAGTATCTTTGAGGGAACAAACTTTTAACATTATTCAATCAGAGTTAAATCGTGAAAATTGACCAAAATACCATTAAGAAATTAGCTTCTCTCTCAAAGTTGAAGTTCAATGAAAAAGAAATGGAGTTGATTACCAATGATATGGAAAAAATGATTGATTTTATCCAAACACTTGAAGAGATTAATACGGAGGGTGTTGAGCCTTTAATTCATATGACCGAAGGCTACAATCATTGGAGAGCAGATGAAGTTAGAGAAATGTTACCACCTAATGAGGCGTTAAAAAATAGTCCTAAGGCAGACTCTTCCTATTTTAAATTACCCAAAGTTTTAGATAAGTAATTTAGCAGTATTCGTCAAAAGCAGCCACAAGGTTTTCAGCAATAACCTCAGCTGGTTGACCTTCTATGTGATGTCTTTCAATAAAATGAACAAGTTGTCCACCTTTGAAGAGAGCCATGCTCGGAGATGATGGAGGATATGGGAGGCAATATTTCCTAACTTGGTTAGTAGCCTCAGTATGGAATCCAGCAAAAACGGTTAGAATTTCATCTGGCTTTTTTGAATTGTCAATAGCAATTTTAGCAGCAGGTCTTGCATTTCTTGCTGCACATCCACAAACAGAATTAATAACAACTAGTTGTGTTCCTTCTGTTACATTTAGGTGTTGATCAACTTCGTCACTTGAAGTTAATTCTTTAAATCCTTTTGAGGTTAAATCTGCTCTAAATGGAGCTACTACTTCTGCTGGGTACATATTCAATAATTTTTAGGCAAAATTATATTTTTTAACTAAAACAGAGAATAAAATTCACCTTTTTGCAGAAAAAAACGATTTAAGTATTTGACTGCATTCATTTTCTAGAACAGGACCTTTTAATTTTGTAGAAGGATGAAGCAAGTTGTTTGATACGGTTCTGAACCCTCTTTTTAAGTCGGCTGTCCCATAAATAATTTCTCCAATTCTAGTCCAGAAAGCAGCTCCAGCACACATAATGCAGGGTTCCAATGTTACATAAAGCTTGCATTCATTGAGGTATTTATTTTGAAGATAATTACTAGCAGAAGTAAAGACTTGCATTTCAGCATGAGCAGTAAAATCAATTAATTTTTCGCTAAGATTATGTCCTCTTGCTATGATCTTTTCTTTGTGAACAATCACTGCTCCAACCGGCACTTCATCTTTTTCATAGGCAGCATAAGCTTCATCAAGCGCTCTTTTCATGAAATATTCGTCATTAAATACATTCATTTTAGTGATGTTTTTTCAAAATAAAACAAAATTAAATAGCTTTGAGCAATTAAAATTAAATAACTAAAAATACTATAATGGCTTTTGAATTACCACAATTAGACTATAGTCACGATGCATTGGAACCACATATTGATGCTCGTACTATGGAAATCCACCATGGGAAACACCATGCAGGATATACAGCAAAATTAAATGCTGCTTTAGAAGGGACAGACAAAGAAAACAAATCAATTAAAGAGCTCATGTTGACTATGGATATGTCAAATGGAGCATTAAGAAATAACGGTGGGGGCTATTTTAATCATTGTCTTTTTTGGAAAGTAATGTCTCCAAACGGAGGTGGAAATCCATCAGGTTCTTTAGCTGAGGCTATTGACAGAGATTTTGGATCATTTGAAGCATTTAAAACGGCATTTTCTAATGCTGCTGCCACTCAATTTGGTTCAGGTTGGGCATGGTTGTGCGTACACGATGGTGGAAAATTAGAAGTATGCTCATCAGCTAATCAAGACAATCCATTGATGCCCGGTATTGGATGCGGTGGTACACCTATTTTAGGTCTTGACGTCTGGGAACATGCGTATTATTTAAATTACCAAAATAGAAGACCTGATTATATTGGCGCTTTTTTCAATGTTATTAATTGGGATGAAGTGCAGTCAGGATTTGATGCCAACAAATAATTTTAACTAATTATATGGAATTACTGAAAAGTCGCTTTTAAGCGGCTTTTTTTTGTTTTTTAAAAAGCGCATTAAGTAATATAGAGCCTACAACTATGGCAGAACCTATGTAAAAGTTAATGTCCATTAACTCCGAATCTTTAAAAAATAGTAAGGCTAATACAATGGCATATATGGGCTCTAGGTTAACAGATAAATTTACTGTGTATGCAGGAATAAATCGCATAACATATACCCCCATTAAAAAGGCAAAGGATGTACATATGGTCCCAAGCAAAAACAGCCAAGAAAACTGTTCCATGGTAAGATGAAGTTCGCTAACAACTATATCTCCTGATAATAAAAACAATAGGCTTATGAATACAAACCCACCAAAAAGTTCGTAAAAAGAGATTACGCCTGAGTGATGCTCTTTAACAAATACAGAATTATAAACTGAAAATAAAGCAGCCAATAGTGCAGCTAAAAGCGAAAACACTATTGCTGATAAATAGGTTTCGTTTTCTGAAAAATTCAAATCATTCATAATTACAATAATTCCTACCACAACCAATACGCTTGTTATAAGTTCTTTTGGGTTAAATTTCTTTTTAGTGATTAGTGGTTCAACAAATGAAGTGAATAGTGCTGTGGTAGATAAAAAAACCAAAGCAATGGAAACATTTGATCGTACAATCGCTTCAAAAAAACAATACCAATGTAAGGCTATAAGTATACCGTTCCCAAGAAATTTTAAGGCGCTTTTTCTATCAATAAGTACTTTTTGTTTGTTAAAAATTAAATAGAGCAGAAGCGTGCTCCATCCAATAAGCATTCTCCAAAAAACGATGTATGAGCTGCTTAGTTCTGTCAATTCTAAAAACTTTCCAATTATCCCTGTAAATCCCCATATTAGAATGGTAAAATGCAATAACAAATGATATTGATACTTTCCTTTCAAAATTCAGCTTTTAAAGTGGGTCAAAATTATTAAACTTTGATTAAGAACATTTCTCATATTGACAATAATTGTGGGAAATTAGTTACTTTAGGGTTTTCTTAATGAAATCTATAAAATTAACATACGCGATTGTCCTTAGTTTACTGCTTTTTTCCTGCAATAAAAATGAGACGATTGATCTTGCTTCTTTACAAACGTATCATCATGTAGCTATTCCTTTAGTTAGTGCTGAAATTGATGTGCAAGACATGTTAGAAACTGATACAGGTGGAGTGGTTAGTACAGGTAGTCAAGGAGAACTTTTTTTGGCGTACACTACACCACCAATGAGTTTGAATGCATCACAAATCATAACGCTTTCAGATGAAAGTTTTGATATTGATGTTCCTCTAGGTTCACTTTCTGGACTTCCAAGTGGTTTACCTTTTTCGGGTACAGTTAATATACAAGACACATCATCGTACAATTTTACATTCCCAAATAATGAAGAGTTGACATCTATTGATTTTTCCTCTGGATTATTAACCATTAGCATAGATAATGGGTTGAGTCATGAAGTATCTTTAACTCTAACTATTCCCTCATTAATTGATGGGGTTTCCCCTTTTACTGATGTTATTGTAGCATCAGCAAATAATACCGCCATTACCCAGGTTAATTTATCATCATATGACTTAGATTTTACTCAAGGTAATGTAGGTTACAATGAGTTTATAGTTAACGTTGATGCTACTATCACTGGATCTGGAGCGAACATTTCTTCCTCTGACAATTTAACCATGTCATTTAGCATGACCGCAATGGATTTTAATCAATTAAATGGAGATTTAAAGAATCAACATTTTAATCTAGGTTCTGAGGAAATGGTTTTTGATATTTTTCAAAATTCTTTCTATGCTTTAGATTTTCAGCTAACTAATCCTGAGATTAAATTTGACATTACAAATAGTTTTGGGTTTGATGTTTATTTAGGAATGGATTCCATGTATTATGAAGATTTATCAGGTAATTTTATTGATGATATTTTGTATGATTCAGCAGCTTCTGGAAATTTACAACCAGCTCCTTTTTATTTTCCAGTTGTGAGCCAACCTAGTAGTCCTGGGGGCACTGCATCAACTAGCATTGTGATGAATGCTACAAATAGTAGTATAGATCAATTGATAAATGCTACACCAAAAAATATGATTACATCTTCATCTGCTACAATTAATCTTGACCCAAATGTTACCAATAACAATTATGTTATGAGTAATAGTGAAATTACGGTTAGTTCTGAAATCACGCTTCCTTTAGAAGGTTATGCTGGAGGATGGGCTATGGGTGATACCTTGCCTTTTGATTTTAAAGTGGATGACTTATTTAGTTCGAACACTACTATTGAAGAGTCGGTGATAAAATTTGTGTCTACCAACGGATGGCCTGTTGAGGTTGCATTTACTTTAGAACTTTTAGACAGCAACGAAAACTTACTTACCTCAATTGCCAATCAAGAAATGATTATTGAATCTGGTTTAACAGATGCTAATGGCAGAGTAGAAACACCAACAGAAAAAGTAACAGAGCTATTTTGCGACAGCACCTGTGTTGACAATCTCAACATAACAAAGTTTGTTGTCATAAATGTGGAAGCTAATACAGAGAATTTTGACACCCAACAATCAATTAAAATTTATAACGACTATAAATTAGGTATTGACATGGCCATAATAGTGGCAGGAAGAATTTTTTAATGAAGCGAATATTAAGCATAGTAATGATTTTTGTAGCGGGAAAAATTCTCGCACAACAAGATTTTATCTTGTATCACATGCCCTCAATTCCACAAATAACTCAGGTTGATCCAGCATCATTTCCTGACTCCAAATTAGACATTGGCCTACCCATTGTTTCAAGTGTTTACGGTTCTGCATTTAATACTGGATTTTCCATGGGAGATCTGTTTTATCAAAATGCCAATGGTATCATGATGCCTGATGTGGATAATGCCATTGCTAAAATGAAACCCAATAATTTTTTGGTATTGAACGCTAGTACTGACTTATTCTTTTTTGGGTTTAAAAAAGGTAATAATTTCTATTCTTTTAATGTAACAGAAAAGCTAGACTTCACCTTTAATTACCCAAAGGATTTAATCATAATGGCCATGGAAGGTAATGGAAACAACTTACTTGGCAAAAGAGCATCATTTGATGGTTTAGGTTTTGATTTTACTCACTGGAGAGAATACGCTGTGCACTGGGTGCATGATGTAGATCATAAATTCTCCTATGGTGCAAGATTAAAATATTTGTATGGTATGGAGAATTTCACAACTGATGTAAGTTACATGGGCATAACGACAGACCAAAATACCCATGCGCTTACATTTGATATGAATTTTGATTTTAGAACCGCTGGATTGCCATTAGTAATGATTGATGATAGCATACCTTGCATAGGAGCAATCGACTTAAACGATACAGCCATGATGCAACAGGCTGGTTTAGACGCCAACTTTATGAGTAATTATTTATTTGGTAGAAATAACAATGGACTTGGTCTTGATTTAGGATTCAATTACCACGTAAGTGATAAATTATTATTAGAGGCATCAGTTTTAGATTTAGGATTCATTTCTTGGAATAACTACACAGCCAACTCACAACTTTCCGCTTGGGATTACACCTATGATGGCATTGATAACCCCATAACTGTTTTTGGTCAAGGAACCAGTGTTGAATACTTAAAAAACATTCTTGAAGACTCTGTTGAGGCATCTCTATATGATAATTATCAATACTCTAATCCTAGCTATACTACATCATTAAGAACAAAAATTTATGCATCAATGGAATATATAGTTGATCACAATAATTTTGTTTCATTAACCTTATACTCATCATTTGTTCGTAAAAGATGGAGAAGAGGTTTAGGAGTTGCATACAACTATCACCTAGGACATTTCCTTTCTGCAACGGCAAGTTATTCTATTTATAACAGAAGCTATTCAAATGTAGGTCTGGGAGTTTCCTTGAATTTGGGACCTGTAGAATTATATTGTTTAACAGACAATGTTCTAGCTTGGGGAACACTTAACCCGTCACAAAACCTAAATGCTGATGCACAATCAATTAATGTAGATACCAGGAGAGTGAAAAATGGTCAAATTCATTTTGGAATGAATTTAACTTTTGGTCGACCAAAAAAGGAAAAAGCAGCTCAGGATGCAGAAGAGGAAGATAGGGCAGCACCAGTAAAAACAGAAGGAAGTGATGATTCCTCAGGAGCAGGAGAGAAAGAAAATGATAATCCTAAAAATGGAGTTCAGGGTGTACAGAGAAAAACAGTTTATGGAGATAAAGAGGTGAAACCAAAAAGAACGGATTACAACGAAGGCAGTAAAGGCACTAAAGAAGAGAAAGCAGATAAGAAGTCAAAGAAAAAAACGAATTATAACAAAGAGACTAAGAAAAAAGAAAATAAGCGTAAAGGTCCTCTTGTTCCAAAAGTGGAGGAAACGCAATCGAAAGATCGAACTTATCGAAAAGTTTCTAAGAAAATTTAATCTTTGTAGTCCAAAAATGTAGTTTACATGAAGAAGGTACTTGCTTTTAGTGCTAAAACCATTGTTGTTGTTTTTTCATTATCTCTATTAATTTGGTTAACTAAGCACAGTTATTCAAAGGAAAAGGAATTTGGATTTGTTGGGGAAATGATAAGGTATTTGGGAGATTTCCCAGATATGTTTTCTAGGGCTGTAGAAGAAGTACAAAAATTACCCGAAACTTTTGTTTTAACCCCATCAAATTTCAAGGATATCAATGAGTTAAATCAAGATGTTAAATTACTCAGCGCCTTCACAAGTAAGCCTAAGGAACGTACTGTTCAATTATTTAATCTAAGAGACAATCAGTTATTGCATAGTTGGATAATTCCAAATCCATTTCAACCTCATGATAGAATAATGGACCCAGTTTTGTTTTCTGATTCCTCATTGTGTTATTCCTTTAATGGAGTTAGTGGAATAACTAAAATAGATAAGTTAGGTAATGTTGTTTGGCAACAAGAAGACATAATTCATCATCATTCCATGCAAATTGATGAGGATGAAAATATATGGGCATGTGCTTATGTTCGTGAACCCAATGGACATATTTTCTACAAAACAACATTTCAATTAGGAGAAAAAAAACTGTGGTGTGTAGACAATGTTATAGTTAAGTTAGATCATATTACAGGAGAGATATTATTTAATAAATCAATCTCTGAAATGCTTAAAGAGAATCAATTAGAGCACCTACTGCTTAAAACAGCCAATATTGATGACCCATTTCATATTAACGACATTGAGCCTGCAACATATAATTCACCTTATTTTGAAAAAGGAGATGTATTTATAAGCTCTCGTAACTTGTCGTCTATCATTCATTACAGACCACTAAATAATCAAGTTATTCAAGTCATTTCTGGACCATTTTATTGTCAACATGATGTAGATATTATAAATGATAGCACACTATTGTTTTTCAACAACAATACTTTTGTGAATGAAGCCCAAAATAATTGGGCTAACCCACACTCTAAAGAACCTATTGAACTTGATAATTTTCAATCCAATATCATGTCCTATAGTTTAAACTCAAATACCTTTAATGTGATTCAGGAAGATGTTTTTATAACAAATGAAATTTTCACGAACACGGAAGGTATGGTACAACAACTTAACGATTCAACTTATTTTGTGGAAGAGCAAAACAGTGGTGTTTTATGGGTTATTAATAATGAAAAAGTAGTTTATAAAAATGTATTACCTTCCCAGCATGAAGGATATCATCATTTACCTAACTGGATTAAAGTAATTAAATGAGTATGTTATACATAGGCCCCGGAATGGGAATTACAAGTATTGTTTTAATCTTTTTGATTGCTGGAATTGTATTGGTTGCTTTTGGGTATATCATATGGCTTAAAATCAAAAACATGTTTAAAAAGAAAAAGTAGCATGTATTACTTGTTTCTTGCTTTTTCTTTCCTTTTAGCATTCTCTGTAATTCGATTTTTATCTGTTGTATTTCGTGGGTTAGCACTTAATGCCATTACTCTTTTAAACAGCATGTTATCAGCTGAAGAAGATGACGTGAAGATTTCCAAAATACAGCATCATGCTTTTCAAACAATGAAGTCTCTTTTCTTGGTGATTTTAGTTATAGCTCTTTCTGCAGGAATTAGTTATGGACTTATTAGTTTAGGATCATTATGGTATACCATTGACTTATCAAGTTTTAAGGCTATTTTGGCTATTTCAGTTGGCGCAACAATCCCTTTTATCATTCCTTTTAATAGAAGTAAAGACGGTTATTCAGAATTATCAAAGTTATTGCACAGGATGATTCTCAATAACGATGAGATTAGTAAAAAACTTTTTAAAAGAGAGGTTAAGAAATACTCCAATGATAGAGCAGATAAAAATCAATTTTTAATAGTAACAGGGCTTGCAAGGGCAGGGACAACAAGCTTAATGACTGATTTATTTAAAACTCAACATTTCTCCTCCTTGGATTACGCTAATATGCCCTTTTTAATGGCGCCTAATTCCTGGAAAAAATGGTACAAGCCAAAATCTACCAAACTTAAAGAGAGAAGTCATAAAGATGGTCTTATGATTGGCCTAAATTCAGTGGAAGCATTAGAAGAACATTTCTTTAAAATTTTGGCTAAAGACGATTATATAAAAGAGGATTTTTTGACATCGTACAATATCAGCGCAAAGGACTATGAAGATTATATGAATTATCAAAAAATTATTAGAACTAGTGATGATAAGATCTATTTGGCTAAAAACAATAACTTCATGTTAAGACATCACAGTTTAAAAACGTTCAATACTGATTATAAAGTGGTAGTTTTATTTAGAGAGCCATTGACTCATGCCACCTCTTTACTAAATCAACATAAAAAGTATAAGCAGCTTCAAGAAAATCAACCATTTGTGTTGGAATATATGGATTGGTTAGGCCATCATGAATTCGGACTTCATCAAAAACAATTCAAATTCACTAATTCATTAATTGCTTCGGATAAAAATGAGCTAAATTTTTGGATTAGTTCTTGGGTAAATTATTATGAATATGTTGCTACTTCATTATCTGATGAAATTATACTCATTTGTTATGAAGATTACTGCAAAACCCCCCAGACTATAATGAACACAGTATTATCTCATTTGCAAAAAGAAAAAACCTCATTAGAAAGAGAGCCTTTCAATAACAAAACAGTAGTATCAAAAGACTTTGATCAAGCACTAGTTGACAGGGCAAATAAGCTATACAACAGCTTAAAAGCAAAAGTTTCATATGCTAATTAGTACAATAGATTAGTCAATTTATTGTGGTATATTTAAATTAAATTTAAAAAATTAACCACAACAATTAACATTTGAAAAACATACTTAATTACCGCGCAAGAGAGGAAAAATTTTTTCTAGATTATTTACCCGATGAGCTCTTTATTAATTTAAAGGAGTCCCAGAGAATTTCCTTCAGAAAACTTAGAGAAAATCACTTGCTAATTCAAAAAGCAGAAAGTGAAATAGAGGATTTAAATAATGAAATAAAAGAAATAAAAGAGCAGATAAAAAAAATAAAACACAAAATAGAAGGAACCACCGAACGCCCTGGATATATGTTAAAAATGCAAAGTGCTGAAACTGAATTAAATAAATTGATTATCAATTTTAGCTTTTCTGTTTCAATAGGCTTTAGATCACATAAAACAAAAAAGAAAACTAACGGCACTCCCAAATTATATCTGAGAATTCAAAGGACAAGCAGGGAGTTTAAAAATATATATATAGGAACCGAAGAATATGCCAAACTGATCTTAGAAGAATTAACATCAACTTCCTGGAAAATCATCCCTGCAGAAATAGTAAAGGAAGAAATAAAGTTGTTGTATGGATCATACGTGCGCTATTTTATTTGGAAAAAAAATTGGGATGAGTTTTTTAAAGAAAAGCATGGCATAGGTTCTGTAAAAGATTGGGCTTTAGACATGGGTAAAGACTATTTGAGGTGGTAGATTTAGTTTTTGTATATTTAATTGATGAATAACATATTTTTTTATCTGATTTTTAGTCCTGGTTTAATTATAGGACAGTTGAATTTCATGCCATCATATGCTAGCCAATCATTTTATGATTCTGGTCATATTTTATCTCTTGTTGAATACAAATCGGGTATAAGAAACGGTAAGTGCATTTACTATTATGAAAATGGACAAATACAATCAGAATCATTGTATAAAAATGGAAAGCTAACCGGTGAATACAAAAGCTATTATCAGTCTGGTGAATTAAGGGAATTAGGTCAATATAAATATGTAGAAAAAAATATTTACAGTAGAAAAGAAGGAGTATGGAGAACTTTTTTAAAAAATGGTAAAATTAAATACGAACAGGTTTTTAAAAACGACAAAGCTGTTTCATGGAAATCGTTTGATATAAATGGAAGTCTTTCTCCTTTTGATGAAGGCTGTTAGCTCATTTATGAGAGTAGAGGTTTTTGCAGTTAAAGGCACGCCAATTTGGTTTTTTACTCCATATGTGTTTGAATTAAAAATTAAACTGTTTACAACTTTAGATAAGCAGACATTGTATAAATCTTCAGACTTGATTTTTCAGGATAAATTAGCCATAGAGAAGTTACTGATTTTGGAGTATACAGAATTAAACAGAGAAATACTGAATAAAGAAATGCAGCTAAAATTTAAAATAGATAGTTTTGAATTCTGTGTAATTTAATTTCCAATACCGTTAAAAAAATAGCATGAAAAAATTTAAAATTACTGTAGCAGCTTTAGGAGCCTTAATGTGCTTTATTAATACTGCCAATGCTCAAGAAAAATTAACATATCAAAAACCATCAAAAGAAATTTTGGATTTAGTTGATGTTGAACTTGCACCAAGAACATTTCTAGATTCTAAAAACGAAGTTATGCTTTTGGCTTACAGAGATGCCTATAAAAGCATAGAAGAATTGTCTATTAAAGAAATGCGACTAGGTGGATTAAGAATTGACCCTAAAACATTTATTGGCAGTAGAGCAAGGTATTATAATAATGTCAAAGTAAATTTTATTGAAGAAAAACCAAAAGTTATTCAAGTTTTAGGATTGCCTAATCAACCTAAGTTAGCCAACTTCAGTTGGTCACCTGATGAAAAAAAAGTGGCTTTTACCAATACGGTAAAAAATGGGGTAGAAGTTTGGGTTTTGGATGTGAGAAAATGTCAGGTTAAAAAAATAGTAAGTGCCAAAGCCAATGCCAATTTAGGGGATGTAATCAATTGGTTTAAGGATAGTCAAAGCCTATTGGTTAAATTAAAATCTTCTAATTCAAAACCGCTTATTGATGGTGAGAATGAAATACCTGCTGGTCCAACTATTAGTGTAAATAATGGGAAAAAGGCACAAAATCGAACCTACCAGGATTTGCTTAAAGACAAAATAGATGAACACAACTTTGAACAACTCGCTTTATCAGATTTATATAAAGTCAATTTAGATGGTGAAATGGAGCCATGGTTAGCTAATGATATGTTTAGAAATGTAAGCTTTTCGCCAGATGGAGAATTTGTTATGGTAAAGACCATTGCCAGACCTTTTTCCTATATCGTTCCTTATTATCGATTTGCTTCAAAAACAACCATTTACAATAAAGATGGAAGCTTGGTTAAAATCATAGCTGATGACCCGCTTGTGGAAGATATGCCCAAAGGTTTTATGTCTACAGTAAGTTATAAACGATCTTTTCAGTGGAGAGCAGATAAGCCTTCGTCACTAGTATATGTAAAAGCATTGGATGGAGGAGATGCCAACAATGAAGTGGAATTTAGAGATGAAGTTTTTGAATTAAACCACCCTTTTGAAGGAGATGGAAAATCTATGGTAAAGACCATTAATCGATACAGTGGAATAAGTTGGAGTACAGATGAGGTTGCTTTTTTATATGATTATTGGTGGAATACCAGAAATGCCAAAACATACACCTTCAATCCAAGTAAATTAGACAATGATCCTCAAATTATTTTTGACAGAAACTATCAAGACAAATACAACGACCCGGGAGATTTGGTTATGGTAAAAAATGAATTCGGCAGAAATATAGTTCATCAAAAGGATGGTATAGTTTCACTTATTTCCGATGGATTCACAAAAGAAGGGCAATTCCCAATGCTTTATTCGATGAATTTATCATCAGGTAAAAAAGAAACATTATATAAGTCTAAAATGGTAGATAAGCTTGAAAATATCATTCGATATATTCCTAAAAAAGGGCAATTAATAACCAGAACAGAGTCACCAAATGAGTACCCCAATTACTACATCAAAAAGTTAAAAAGCAAAAAACCAAGCGCTTTAACTTCATTTGAAAATCCATTCAAAGGGCTTGAGGATGTACATAAAGAAGTCATAACCTATAAGCGGGAAGATGGGATAGAAC
>CAJWIX010000071.1 GCA_913042175.1 uncultured Flavobacteriales bacterium | reverse complement strand
GCTATTTTTAGTAGAAATACAGATAATTTAGATGAGTCATTTGATGGGATAAAAAATGCCATTAGAAATTTTGAAAGAGTTTCAATAAGAGTAGATACACTTATTAAAAACGAAAGATTTAGAATTAGTAAAATATTGAATAATGTAGCTTCTGTAACCACTAACCTCAAAGAGAGTAATGAAGAAATTGCAAACATTCTTAAAAACGTTTCTGAAATTTCTGACACATTGTCTAAAGTTGATATGGTTGGAACAATTGAAAATGCAAAATCTTCTTTGGAGGAGGTTAATGCCATTCTATATGATGTACAACATGGTGATGGCACACTAACCCATCTCATTCAAGATTCTACATTATACCACCAAGTAGATGATATGATTTTTGAAGCAACTCGATTAATTGAAAATATCAAAACATATCCAAAAAAATACGTTCATTTCAGTATCTTTGGTAAGAAGGATAAGCGTATTCTTGATGCACGTGACGAGAAAACACTAAAAAAGTTCCTTCAAGATTCATTAAACTAAATCTAATTATGATAATTAGTCAGGTTTTATTCGGAATATTACTCGTTGTTGGTTTTGGGCTTTTTGCAAAGAACATCATAGCTATTCGACAGAATATTAACTTAGGTAAGGATTTAGACCGATCTGATCAAAAAGGCAAAAGAATAAAAACCATGTTATTGGTAGCTTTTGGTCAAAAGAAAATGTTTCAGCGTCTTTTGCCTGCAGTATTTCATCTTTTTATTTATGTTGCTTTTTTACTAACATCAACAGAACTGATTGAAATAATCATTGATGGTGTTTTTGGATTCCATCGTTTTTTTCACCCTTTACTAGGCTCATTTTACACTTTAATTATCAGTACCATAGAGGTTCTTTCAGTACTTGCTTTTGTGGCAACATTGGTTTTCCTTGCTAGAAGAAATTTACTTAGAGTTCCTAGATTCCATATGTCTGAAATGACAGGTTGGCCAAAATTAGATGGTAATATTATTTTATATCTAGAAATCATTTTATTGGTATGTGTTTTCACTATGAATGGTGCTGATGAAGCATTATACTTAAAGGGTGAATCACATGTGGCTGGACAGGGTTCCTTTGGTTTCTTGGTTTCTTCATACATTGGTCCATGGTTGTTTAGTTCATTTGATATTGAAACTTTACATGTTTTAGAACGAGTCGGTTGGTGGGGTCATATATTAGTTGTATTTGGCTTTTTAAATTATTTACCAATTTCCAAGCATTTTCATATCATAATGGCTTTTCCTAACACCTATTTCAGTAATCTTAAATCTAAAGGTGGATTAACTAATTTATCTGCTGTTAAAGATGAAGTTACTAAAATGTTTGATCCTAATTTTGATCCTTATGCTGCACCTGCTGAAACTGAGCAAACGGTTCCCGATCGTTTTGGAGCTAAGGATGTAGAAGATTTAACATGGAAAAATTTGATGGATGCATATACATGCACAGAATGTGGTAGATGTACATCTGCATGTCCAGCAAATCAAACTGGGAAAAAATTGAGTCCAAGAAAAATAATGATGGATACACGGGATAGATTAGAAGAGGTGGGAAGAGGTAAAAGAAAGAATGGAAAGGATTTTCAAGATGGAAAAGCTTTGTTAGGGAATTATATATCTGAAGAAGAAATTTGGGCATGTACTTCTTGCAATGCATGTGTTCAGGAATGTCCAGTTAATATTGATCCTTTATCTATCATAATTGACTTAAGGAGATATGCAGTTATGGAGGAATCTAAAGTTCCCTCAGAATTGGCAGGTATGTTAACAAATATTGAAAATAATGGTGCCCCATGGCAATTTGCGCAAGCAGATCGTTTTAAATGGGCAGAGGAACAATAAGCTATGTCACAATTAAATATACCAACAGTAGCTGAACTAATAGCTAAAAATGAACAACCTGATATTTTATTTTGGGTTGGATGTTCTGGAAGTTTTGATGACAGGGCAAAAAAAATTACAAAAGCTATAGTTAAAATATTAAACTATTGTAATGTAAAGTTTGCAGTACTTGGTGCAGAAGAATCATGTACTGGTGATCCTGCTAAAAGAGCTGGAAATGAATTTTCTTTTATGATGCAGGCTATTCAAAATATTGAATTGCTAAAAGGATACAACATAAAAAAAATTGTAACTGGATGTCCTCATTGTTTTAATACGCTTAAAAATGAATACCCAGATTTAGGAGCTGATTTTGAGGTCATTCATCATACACAATTAATAAATCAGTTGATAAAAGAAGGCAAATTACTTTTGAAAGATGGTGGGACTTTTAAGGGAAAGAAAATCACTTTTCATGACCCTTGTTATCTCGGAAGGGCAAATGGAATTTATGAAATCCCTAGAGATGTTTTGAAAAAACTAGATGCTGAGCTACATGAAATGAAAAGATCTAAAGCAAAGGGTCTATGTTGTGGTGCGGGTGGTGCACAAATGTTTAAAGAAGCAGAAAAGGGTAACAAAGAAGTAAATGTGGAAAGAACTGAAGATGCATTAGAAGTTAAGCCTGACGTTATTGCTACGGGATGTCCTTTTTGTAATACCATGATGACAGATGGTGTTAAATACTTTGAAAAAGAAAAAGAAATTAAGGTTCAAGATATAGCAGAATTAATTGCTAATGCCGCAGATTTATGATTTTCAAAGATTTTCTACCACATTCAAGAATTTGGCTTTTCATCTCAGAATCTCCAATTGAAAATGAAAAGCAATTAGTGATTCAACATAATTTTTCAAATTTTTCAAATGATTGGAAATCTCATGGAGAAAAATTAAATGGGGTATTAAAAATTGCATATGACAAACTCATCATTATTGGTGTTAAGCAACAAAACTTATGCGGGAGGTCTGTAGATGGATTGATGAGATTTGTCCAAGAACTTGATAAAAATATTCAGTTAGATTTACTCAATCGTAATAGATTAGGTTGTCTTCTTGATGGTACTCTTAGTACTTTTCATTTTAATCAAATTGAATTATTAGCAAAGGATGGGAGAATCAATGACAACACATTGATTACTAACAATTTTATACAAACAAATGATCAAGAATTATTTGTTTCTTTATCTCATTCTCCTTTTGGTACAGCTGTTTTTTCCTGATAAGATTTTTTAGCATGAATTCTAAAACCATCTAAAAAATTTCCTTCTTTACCTAATAGCTCAACAGGTTGGGTTACCCCATTTGGTTTACTCATAAATGAAATTTGTCTTATTTTATTATCATCAACATATATATTCATTTTTTCACAACTGACTTCATTAGATTCTTTTACCTGATTTGTTTCTTCGTCCTGAGTATAGTAGATTACTTGTCCATTTTCATTGATGTTCAGTAGATGTAACTTATTGTTTTTAAAATATCCTTTTAGTTGTTCGCCTTTAATCTGATCAAAGCGATTGCTATCCTTTTTTGTAATTACCATGCCATCATTTTCTATGTACATGTTATAAACTATCCCTTTGTATGTTTTAAATATGATTTCATTACCAGTAATTTGATTACTATCTATCCATATAATGGGGTTGATAATACACTTCATTATGGAATCTTTTTCGTTTATATATATCGAGTCGCAATCACCATTTAATTGCGTGCCTTCAATTACAACATTATTAAAACATAAAGTTTTAATTTCAACACTATCATTTACATGTATGAATTGATCAGCATATACAGACATGGTATCTATAGAATCATATTGAATCATTAATGCACTTTCCCATACTCTTATAGAGTCTTTAATTTCATTATGGTACCCATGTTGCCCTACAATAATAGAACTACTACTGTCATCAATTATTTTAACATCACCTTTAGCAAAGGCTTCACCAATTTTTTCATTATAAAAAACACTATCAGCAAATAATTGATATTTATTAGTTTCTATGTAAACATTTCCCTTCAGTGAAGAAGTTTGATTTATATTATCAAACCAACCTTTACTGCAATCAATCTTTGAATTTTTAGTTACTATCTTAGTTTTTCCAATTATATTGGTTTTTTCATTATCTGTTTGATAAATTAAAGTGTCAGAAATAATTTGATAATCTGGGTGTTTTAGGGCTACATTTTTTTTAAAGTACAGAGTATTATTAGTTGTATTGAATTTGCCTATTTTACTTTTAATGGTATAGTTTTTACTATGATGTTTGATTTCTCCTCCGTCATAATAATAAGCTAAATTATAGTTTTGGTCATATATTAAGGAAGTTGATTTTAAGACGATGTCATTAGTAATTAATTTGACATTTCCGTATAAATAGGCTTTTTGCTCATTTCCGTAATAGTGTAAACTATCACCAAAAAGATGTACACTATCATTTTCATTTATTTTTATGTTTTTATAGGCAATAAATGAATTATTTGCTCGATCGTATGAAGCACTATCACAATTCATGATAGAATTATGGTGCTTAAAAACTACTTTTTTCCAAAGTATTAATAAGCTTTTATTCTTTTGAGTTATACCCTTACTGTGTTTTGAGCTAAAGCTTATCTTTTTTGTTTGACCATTAATAGTGAATGGTAGGAGAACAGAGATTAATATGGTGAAAAGAGTTGTCCTCATTAATAAGTAACGCAAGCTTTAGATAAAAATTACGAAATTACCTTTCAATAGTTGCAGACCTATTTGGGCCTACCGATACTATTTTAATAGGAACTTCTAATTCAGCTTCTAAAAAATGGATGTAATCCAATAGCTCTTTTGGTAAGTTGTTTTGATCAACTAGATTAGTAATGTCAGTATTCCAACCTTTTAAAGACTTGTAAACTGGAGTCGTCTCTTTTCCAATTTCGAAAGGGAAATAGTCAAATTCTTCACCATTAATTTTGTAGTGAGTACAAACTTTAATTTCTTCAAAACTATCCAAAACATCTGCTTTCATCATGCATAGTTCAGTCACTCCATTTATCATTATGGCATATTTTAATGCAGGCAAATCAATCCATCCACACCTTCTTTCCCTACCTGTTGTAGCACCATACTCATGGCCGATATCTCTCATTTTTTGACCAGTGTCATCATTTAACTCAGTTGGGAAAGGGCCGCTTCCAACTCTTGTACAGTATGCCTTGAATATACCAATGATGTTATTTATTTTATTAGGAGCAACTCCCATTCCTGTACATGTTCCTGCAGAAATAGTATTGCTTGATGTTACAAATGGATAGGTTCCAAAATCTATGTCTAATAATGTACCTTGTGCTCCTTCGGCAAGTACCTTTTTGCCGTTTTTTATGGCGTTGTTTATATAATGTTCACTATCAATGTGTTCGAATCTTTTAAGGAATTCAATGCTTTCCAAAAACTCTTTTTCCATTTGTGCATAATCATCTTCAATGTCATTTAACAATTGGAAGTGCTTATCTTTTAATCTTAGAAACTTTTCAGAAAAATTCACACTTAATATGTCACCAACACGAAGTCCATTTCTCCCTGTTTTGTCCATATAAGTAGGGCCAATACCTTTTAGGGTTGAGCCTATTTTTAATTTTCCTTTTGCTTTTTCAGAAGCCTTATCAAGTAATTTATGAGTAGGTAATATTAAGTGTGCTTTTTTTGATATCAATAATTTTTTCGTGACATCAACATTTAGTTTTTCTAATTCCTCAATTTCTTGCTTTAAAATAATGGGATCTATAACTACTCCATTTCCTATGATATTGATAACATTTTCTCTAAATATCCCTGATGGTATGGTATGAAGTACATGTTTAATTCCTTCAAATTCTAGAGTGTGACCAGCGTTTGGCCCACCTTGAAATCTCGCAATTATGTCGTATTTTGGGGTTAATACATCAACAATTTTCCCCTTTCCTTCATCTCCCCATTGAAGGCCTAATAATACATCAGCTCCCATAGTTAATTTGTTTTTTAAAATCTTCTAAATTTTTAATGTTTTTTTTGATTTTAAATATGGTATTTAATTTAGTTGTTATGAGTAATGTGTCAACATTGCTGTTGATGTTACACAAATATATATCTCCACCATTGTTTCTTGTCAAGGATAGCAACTTAAGTAATTGATTAAAACCTGAACTATTCATGTAGTTTAAGTTTTTCATATCGACTACAATGGTATTGGTTTTTTTAGTAATGAATTGGCTTGCTTTATCCATTAGATTTTTAGCATCATCATCACTGATCAATTTTCCTTCTAAACTAATCCATAAAAATGGTGGTTTTTCTTCTGTAAGAAATTCAAACATCAAGTTTTCTTTTTGCCGTAAAAGTATAGTTTATGATCATTTATTTCCACATTATAAATTTCTTCTATCGTTTTTCTAATGTTTTGTATTCTTGGGTCACAAAATTCTATTACTTCTCCATCATTTAAAATAAGGTGGTCATGTTGTTTGAATTCAAATGATTTTTCAAAGTTAGAACTGTTGTGACCAAATTGGTGTTTTTTTATCAACTCACAATCAAGAAGTAAATCTATGGTATTATATAAAGTTGCTCTACTTACTCGATAATTTTTTTCTTTCATTTTAACATATAGTTCTTCTATGTCAAAGTGACCATTAATAGCATAAATCTCAGCTAAAATGGCAAATCTTTCAGGTGTTTTTCGATGTCCTTTATTAGTTAAATAAGCTAAAAATACTTCTCTTACCCGTTCTTGTATGTTTGAAATGTTTTCCAAAATTAATTTTGACAAAAATAGAATTTAATTGCATACTACTCCATTCTAACTACTTTTTCAATTCCATCAATATTTCTGAGTTTTCGAATTAAATTTTCTAAGTGATTTTTATCATAAACATACAGCATGATATTTCCTTCAAATACACCATCTTTTGAATCAAAATTCAGTGACTTCATGTTTACTTTTTCCAAGTCGGAAATTATGGTAGTCAATTCATTGACTAACCCCACATTATCTATGCCAATGAACTTTAGGCCGGTAATAAATGCATCACCCTTGTTTTTCTTCCAATTTGCTGTTAGAATTCTATAAGCATAATTTGCTCTAAGTTGTTTTGCATTAGGGCAATTATTTCTATGAATTTTAATGCCATCATTAATGGTTATAAACCCAAAAACTTGATCCCCTGGCAATGGATTGCAACAGGGAGATAACTTGTAGTCTAAGTTAGGGTCAGCTCCTTCACCAATGATTATTTCATTTTCAGTGCCTCTAACACGTTGTACAAGAGTTTCAAAAGTGTTTTTAATACTTTTAGTAATGGAGGAGCCAATGTAGAGCTGTCCAGCTTTAGAATCAATTTCTTTAATTTTACTTAAATCTACAGCCCCTTGAGCAATTTGATAATAAAATTCTGTATGCTCTTTAAACTGGCAATGTTTAAGAATAACTTTTAAATTATTTTCTGAAAAATCAATCTTTAAGTTATTTAATTTCCTTTCTAAAATTTCTTTTCCATTGGCAGCTAATTTTTTCTTTTCTTCTTTTAATGTTTGCTTAATTTTTGATTTGGCTTTAGATGTAATTACAAAGTCAAGCCAAGCTTCTTTTGGAATTTGTTTATTTGAAGTTAGAATTTCAATTTGGTCGCCACTTTTTAGCACATGACTTAAAGGAACTAATTTACTGTTGACTTTGGCTCCAATACAACAAACTCCTATATCTGTATGAACAGAAAAAGCAAAATCTAATGCAGTTGCATTTTTTGGAAGGGTAAATAAATCTCCTTTTGGAGTGAACACATAAATTTCATCACTGTAAAGATTAGTTTTAAAATCATCTAGGAAATCAGAAGTATTCGACTCTTTATTTTCCATGATTTCTCTAATCTCAGCTATCCATTTATCGAAACCTGTATTTTTATTAGAACCTTGTTTATACCTCCAGTGTGCTGCTAATCCCTTTTCAGCAATATCATCCATTCTTTTAGATCGAATTTGTACCTCTACCCATTTACCTGTTGGACTCATTACTGTAGTATGTAATGACTCATAACCATTTTGTTTGGGGTAAGAAATCCAATCTCTTAATCTTTCAGGGTTTGGTATATAATAATCAGTAACTACACTGTAAACTTTCCAACAATCTGCTTTTTCATCAATAGAGTCTAGGATAATTCTAATGGCAAAAACATCAAACACCTCCTCAAAATCAACTCCTTTATCTTGCATTTTGCGATGTATTGATGGAATTGACTTTGTTCTTGCTTTGAATTGGTATTTAAATCCATGATTATCTAATTCTTTTTTAATCGGATGACTAAACTTTTGAATGTATCGATCTCTTACTGCTTTTGTCTTTTCTAATTTATTCTTGATGACATCATATTCGTTTGGATAAGTAAATTTGAATGATAAATCTTCCAATTCAGTCTTAATAGAGTATAACCCTAAACGGTGAGCTAGAGGAGCATAGAGGTATGAAGTTTCTGATGCAATTTTTAACTTTTTAATTTCCTTCATCGAATCTAATGTCCTCATATTGTGAAGGCGGTCTGCTAACTTTATAAGTATTACTCTTACATCATCGGGGATAGTAAGGAACATTTTTTTAAAATTTTCAGCTTGAGTTGAGCTAGTAAAGTCAAACTCTCCAGATATTTTAGTTAGACCATCAATGATATTTCTGACTTTAACTCCAAAGTTTTTTTCAATATCATTTAAGGTTATATTGGTGTCTTCTACAGTGTCATGAAGTAGAGCACAGACAATGGAAGTAGGACCAAGTCCAATTTCATCAGCACAAATTCTTGCAACAGCTAATGGATGAAAAATATAAGGCTCGCCAGATTTCCTTCGCATAGACTGGTGAGCTTTAGCAGCAACATTAAATGCTTTTCTAATTATCTTGGTTTCTTCTTTGGAACGGTTTGATTTGATGGACCTCAGTACGCCTCTGTAAGCGTTTAAGATCATCTTATTTTCACGTTCTAAATCCATTTATTTTGCTGGTAAAACCAATGTACTCACTTCTCCAAAGCCAATTTTAATTTTTTGATTATTTGCAGATCCTCTCATGATAACAGTATCTCCATCATTGATAAATTTTCTGCTTGAACCATCTGGCATTTCAACTGGTTTGGTTCCTTTCCAACTTATTTCTAACATGGAACCAAAAGCTTCTTTATTTTCACCTGAAATTGTTCCAGAAGCTAATAAATCACCACATCTTATATCACAGCCATTAACAGTATGATGGGCCAATTGTTGGTTCATATTCCAGTACATATTTTTAAAGTTGCTTTTAGAAACAATTTTTTCTTCTCCACTTGGTATTTTAATAGATACTTCTAAATCTATATCATAGTGTTTTTCTCCACGATATTCAAGATAGGGCAGAACTGCTGGTTCTTGTTTAGGCCCAGGAATTTTATATGGTTGAAGAGCGTCTAAAGTGACGATCCATGGAGACATTGAACTGGCAAAATTTTTAGCCAAAAAAGGCCCTAATGGAACATATTCCCATTTTTGAATATCTCTTGCAGACCAGTCATTAAATAAACACATCCCAAAAATATAGTCGTCAGCTTCATCAGTTGTGATATTTTCACCAAGCGGTTTTCCATCAAAAGTGAAGAACCCCATTTCTAATTCGAAATCTAGAAGTTTACAGGGACCATATATAGGATTTGGATTATCATCTAATTTTTGTTGTCCTTTTGGTCGATGAATAGGTACTCCAGATGCTATAATTGAAGATGATCTACCATGATAGCCTACAGGTATATGCTTCCAGTTAGGAAGTAGTGCATTATTAGGATCTCTAAACATACAACCTACATTGTATGCATGTTGCTCACTAGAATAAAAGTCAGTGTAATCTCCAATATTAATGGGTAAATGTAATGTCGATTCCTTTTGATTGTCAAGAACCTGGTTTATATATGAGCTACTTTGTAGTTCATCGTTGTTTTTGTCTAATAAATTAGATATTTTACCTCTTAATAATCTAATTGATTCTTTACCATAACCCATTATTGAATTCAGATATTCACTTTTAAAATCTGATGCTTTAAAAGGAAGATTAGATAAATAATTGTATTCAAATAATAGAGATAAATCTAAGATTTGTTCACCTATAGCAACGCCAACTCTTTTGCTTTTAGTTTCTGTAGAATAAATTCCAAATGGAAGGTTTTGAATAGGAAAATCTGAGTTGTCAGGTACACTGACCCAAGAAATCAAATCGGGGTTATTAGCATGTATTGTATCTACCATTTAAATAAAGGTTTATTGGTCATTAGTTCATTTACTTGATGCCTTATAAGTTTTAGTGCATCTTCATTATTGTGGTTGGTTAAAGCCTGGTCAATTAAATCTGTAATAACTGCAATTTCATCTGTATTAACACCTCTTGTTGTAATTGCAGCAGTTCCAATTCGAATACCACTAGTAACAAATGGTGATTTATCATCAAATGGAACCATGTTTTTATTTACAGTGATATCAGCTAGTCCAAGTGCAAATTCTGCTTCTTTACCTGTGATGTTCTTATTTCTTAGGTCTATTAAAATACAATGGTTTTCAGTTCCTTTAGAAATAATTTCATAACCTTTTTGAACAAGTTCATCAGCCATTGTAGAGGCATTAATTACAACATTTTTAGTGTAATTTTTGTATTCCTCTTTTGATGCTTCTTCAAAAGCTACAGCTTTTGCAGCGATGATGTGTTCAAGAGGTCCACCTTGAGTGCCAGGAAAAACAGCTCCGTCTAGAATAGATGAAAGTCTTTTTATTTTTCCTGATTTTAACTTAATTCCCCATGGGTTGTCAATATCTTTCCCCATCATTATAATCCCACCTCTAGGGCCTCTTAGTGTTTTGTGTGTTGTTGAGGTTACAACATGACAATGAGGTAGGGGATCTTTAAGGATATTTGTTGCTATTAGTCCAGAAGGATGAGATATATCTGCTAATAAAATTGCACCAACATCATCTGCAATTGATCGAAGAGTTTCGTAATCCCAATCTCTAGAATAAGCTGAAGCTCCACAAATAATCATTTTGGGTTTAATAGAGATGGCTTTAGTTCTAACTTTATTATAGTCAATAACTCCAGTATCGCTCTCCACTCCGTAAAAGTGAGATTGATAAAGTTTTCCAGAAAAATTAACGGGAGATCCATGGGTTAAATGCCCCCCATGAGATAAGTCAAATCCTAAAATTGAATCACCTGGTTTTAAACATGCCAAGAATACAGCAGCATTAGCTTGTGATCCAGAGTGAGGTTGAACATTTGCCCATTCTGCACCAAATAGGTTTTTTAATCTTTCAATGGCAAGTTGTTCAACTTGGTCAACAACTTCACATCCTCCATAATACCTTTTGTATGGAAGTCCTTCTGCATATTTATTTGTTAAAATGGAACCACTAGCTTGCATTACAGCTGGACTAGCATAATTTTCAGATGCTATTAACTCTAGACCTTTAGTTTGTCTTATTTTTTCCTTTTCGATGAGGTCTAATATCTCTTGATCTTTAAACATTGACGTAAATAATAATTATTGATACAAATTTAATATTTAGCTTTTATAAACTATTCTGTTATGGCTATAAAAAGCAGTTATAAAAGTAATAGGATAAAGTATGGATTGAACAAAATGACTAAGTTCAATTGAAATTAGATAAAAATTGGAATTATTTTTTTGTCCATAGTATATGTGAATAATGTAAAAAACTGCTGCAAGGAGGGTTATTGATATACCACCCATGAGATAGATTTTTCTAAATTTTTTATGGTCATTTTTGGACCATATTTGTTTAGAAATTAAATAGCCAATGCAATAAAAAAAACTTATAAAGAAGAAACTTAAAAACCATTTTAGTTTATAAAGGAGATCAGATGAAAAAGAGTGGATGAAAAAGTAAATTCTTGAATCTGTATAATTGTCCAAGTTATATCCTACTGAATTAAAGTGTAAAAAATGGAGTTGAAGATTAATATTTACAAAAATATAATCTCTAAGATATTCAAAAAAAACACCACTTAAAATTAAAACTAGTATGATGATTTTTTTCATTTTGTATCTGAGAATTTTTTAATGTAAAGAAACCATAGCATTAGCATGGAAGCGTATATAATAAGCTGAAAAGTTATATTGTGGTTAAAATTAAGTAGGTTGGGGTTTACTGCTGCTATGAAAGTAAGTATGGCAACCCTAATGACATTGATAAAATGTAATAAAACAATTCCCAATGGAATAAACCAAAGTTTATTAATCCAGTTCTTATTAAAGCATAAAATAAATATGCTAAAAACACCAAAAATCTTCACTCCATTACAAGGTTCCCCAATCCATACACCATGTTGATGGTCGTAATTTAAAATTTTAGAAACTACCATATCTCCATGAATTTCTATATCTGTGTCAAAAGCAAATAGTTCCAATAAATAATTGGATTGCTTTGCAAGTAAAATGGAGAATGAAGTAAGTAAGTCATATTCTCCAAATATTAATTGGAGATTGTAAATGTTATGATAAGTGGTAAACCACAAAGTTACAAGTGAGATGAATAAAATTAAAAATCTAAATGATGGGGGTAAATCTTTTATCAATTAGTAGACTTCTTATAAAATTTATATCCGAAAAACGCTGCTAGTAAAGTGAAAATACCAACGCCACCATCTATTGGAATACAGGGAGGTGGCCAACAAGGTGGACCGCCTGGTGGACCAGGTTGACCGAAAAATGAAATGGAAACCAATAATAATGTTAGTGTAAGTAGTTTTCTTTTCATATTGCCCCAAAATTATGTTTTTATTTATTTTAAACGAGATGTTTATGTTAAAATTAGATATTTGTAATGTAAACTAACTATAAACATTGATGGTTGACAACAAATCCAATAATATTGTTACTTCAAGTGATTTGATATGGCTACTTAACGCTATTCTGAAAAATTGGTATTTATTTTTGATTTTAATCCCATTATTTACGGTTCTGGGTTTAATCTATAATCACAAACAACTTCAACAGTATAATACTAAAATTGAAATATTACTAAAGAGTAATGATGTATATGATTATCAAGAAAACCTTTATAATAATTTAGGATTTTACAATTACTATGGTGACATTTCAAACCAAAGACGAATTTTGGGTTCTTATGATATGATGAAAAATGTTTTGTCAAAACTTGATTTATCATG
>CAJWIX010000070.1 GCA_913042175.1 uncultured Flavobacteriales bacterium | reverse complement strand
GCAGTTGGTCTCTCAGCATCCATTTGGCTTTGAGGTCTTTGTCCTCTTTCAGGAGAAGCAGTTGGTCTCTCAGCATCCATTTGGCTTTGAGGTCTTTGTCCTCTTTCAGGAGCAGCAGAAGAAGCACCACTTGGCTTACTATTTCCAGTAGGCTTAACTTTTTCTCCTTGAGATCCTGGCTTAACAGCTCTTCCAACTGGTGAAACAACTGGCTTAGGTTTAGATGGCATAACATTTACTGCCTTTTCTTTACCTTTATAGATAACAGAACTAGATTCAGTTGATGTTGGAGTATTAGTAACTTTAACACCTTTGTCTGGTCCTTTTACTTGTCCATACATCATGAAACAAGTACTTGATAAAATAATAGTTAAAAATAAATTTTTCATAGTTTTTACAGTTTAGATATATTAGCAAAGAAAATACATTTTGTTATATTAAGGAGTAAATTACCTTCTCATTATGACAAACTGTTCATTTTTAATGATGAAACTATAAATACATAGTATTAAATTAATGTTTATGAGTTATAAGTATCAACTTTTTACCCTTTTTGGTGTCTTTTTATTATCAAACTCCATTTATGCACAACATGGTGAAACAAACCAAGAATATGTCGAAAATAAAACAGTTGAATTAACCAATGATTCAAGTTACTGGGATAATGCTTCTGTAATTTATTTTGGAGCCAACAGAACTGGACTTTATAATTGGGCAGCAGGAGGGATGAATTACCTTGAATTTCATGGATTAGCGGATTTATGGTTTGATTACAGGCATAATAAATTTCATTGGAATAATTTTATTGGAATGTCATTTGGAATTATGAAATCCTCCTATGGAACATTTAATTCCACACCTTGGTGGAAAAACGATGATAGGTTAGAAATGACCTCTAAATTTTCAAGAAGAACTCCTCATATATGGGATTACTCTATACTTTTCAATTTTAGAACACAGTTTACCTATGGATATTTTACTGAAGATGATATGAATAATAGAAATTACATGGATAATTTTCTCTCTCCAATATATCCTATTCTTGGAGCAGGTTTAGATATTCATGCAAATGATTACTTGACTGCCTACATTTCACCTTTAACATCTAAGTCGACCATTGTTTTGGATGACTCTTTATCTCAGGTTGGTGTTTTTGGGGTTGATCCTGGTCAAAAATTTAGAATAGAAGCAGGGTTTTATGCTAATATATTATACAGACATGATAGCCTTTTTAATAACAAAAATTTATCCTTTATGTCAGATTTATCCATATTTAGTAATTATTTGAATCAACCTGGTAATATCGATATAACCTGGGAGCAACTGATAACTTATCGTATTTCAAAATATTTTAGTTTAACCTTTTCTGGTTATATGATATATGACCATGACATTATGATTCCAAGATATGAAAATGATGGTTTTACACCAATATATATGCAAAGGCAAGATGGATCATATTACAACTATTATGGAGATGATTATGGGAATAATTTTTATTTAGATGAAGAAGGTTTTGTGATTAAAAGTGGTGCTGCTCTACAGTTTATGGATTATTGGTTGTTAGGTTTGTCTTTTACACTTCATTAATGTATTCATTCCATTAACACTTAAATTTTTGTGATTTTAATCATATTATCAGCAATTTTTAAATAATAAAATTTGTTACTAAACTTGGTTAAGTCGATAGAAATTTCATTTTCATCCGTTTGAATTTCTTCAACTAATTTACCTAAAACATCATATATTTTAAGACAAACAGGTAATGCATAAGCATGTTTAATTGTTACCATTGTTGAAGTTGGGTTTGGAAAAACAATTAATTCATTGGGCTTTTTAGTTTCTATTCTTGTGGTTGAAGAGCAATCATTGAGGAAGTCTTTAATGTAGTTATGCTGTGTGTTATTCATTCCATGACCTGCGTTTCCCCTTATGTGAAAAACTCCAGCAGTAGGGTAGGCATATTCAAAAACAACTGGCAAACCAAGAGGAAATCCAGCAGTTGAATCAATTTTTGGCCCTAAATGTCCATTGTTTTTAGCAATAATATAGGCTGCTTCCTCTGCATGGATAAAATTCAACCCAACAGGAGAAGAACCACCATAATATGGAATAGTCATGTCATTATCGTTACAAATACTCAAGTATTTTCTACTAGTTATTGGATATGCTTGTGTATTATAACCACAATTGTTTGAAGAAGGATCAGTATTGCTGGTTGGTTTCCAAAAATTGTTTTGATGATATTGTGGTTCGTTTAATTGAGAAACAGCAGTACAAATTATATCAATACCTGGGTTATTATTTTGAATAAATATGTTATTTGCTAATGCAGCACCATTAGAAAATCCAATAATACGGATCTTATTAGGGTTAATATTAGAATAGGATTGTAGCTGTGTAACTAATTCTTCAATCATTTCAGTATCTGGAGCATCACTGTTTTCACTACAAATATTCCAACTATTTAGATAACCTGTAGGAGCTATAAGTACATGACATGATAATGTATTTTGAAAATTTAAAATGGTGTTATTGCCATTTCCGCCATTACCGTGAAGAAGAATTGCTATGGGAAAGCCATTTAATGGTGGATTTCCTTGTGGTACAGAAATATACATTGGATATGTAAATCCATTAGGCTCTTGTGACCAAACCTTTGTAATTGATATGTTTGTAGTATTTGTAAGGTTTTGGCTTTGTATATAGTTTAAATGCAAACACAACAATAGTGTAAAAGAAAATCTAAATACATTATATACTATATCTCCACCCATATGTGTCCTATAATTAATATTATGTTAACTTAATTATAATGCAATACAAGAGGTTTAATCTATTAAATAAAAATCTCTCATCCTTCTATCAATTAGATGTACGTCAGTATAATAAAACCTGAGAACGTCTAAAAAGTCATAACCTAAGTCAATCATTTTCATTGCACCTTCCTGTGACAAACCTACTCCATGACCAAATCCTTTTCCTTTAAAAGTTAAAAAACCATCACCATTATCGTATATACTAAAATAAGTACTCTTAAGCTTCCAGTCCTTTCTAATTTGAGTTAATGGAATTTTATAAACCCAATCAATTAAGTATTTGTGTCGTATTTCTTGTTTAAAGTTACAAGCACTATTTACAGCAACGTAATTATCCGTTGGAAAATTGTAATTTCTTTGAAGGTAATTGAGCCAATTTTTTTTATTGATTTTTTTCTCCCAAACATAATTTTGACCATCCATTGAATATGGATCATGAATACTTCTAAGATATGGTAATGCTTTTATCCATACATCTTCAACATTATTGGTTTGTCCACCACTATTTGAAAAATATGCAGCAGTAATGTAATCCATGTTCTCATCAACTAAAATAAGGTTTCGCGTTTCTTTAACTGCTTCAATTATGTTTTTATGATTGTACATTTTCCCTTTGTATACTTGACAATTCACTAAATCTGTTAAATGGAATCCCTCATGTATGAATTTATATTGATTCTTTAAGGCGTAAGTTCTACTAATTATAGAATGTACCTTATAAAAATCTTTTGTTTGATTCAGGCCTACTTCGGATTCAAGTACACCAATTAAATAGAATTCTAAATCAACTTTATTGACAAGAGTAAGTTCTCCTTTTGAACTAAAAACAATTAATTCATCATAGTAACTTCTTTTGTTAAATGAAGGTTTTATACCAACAATAGAAAATGATGTTGTATCGTTGTTCAGTTTCTTTAAATAAATGGTGTCAAAAGTTCCTATTGTAACATTGTTTAGTTTGAACGAAACTTTGTTTTCATGCACATGAAATCTTAGTTTATCATTTTTTGAAAATTCATGAATTTTATCAAAATTGGATGATTTTATTTGATAAGAATTCTCAGTAAAAATATCAACGGACTTAGTATTTACATTTCTTAATAATCCTATTTTTAAGTTCATAGAAAAAATAGGTAGAAATGAACAAAAACTGATTATGTAAATAGTTAATCTAAACACGATTTCAAAATTAATATGGATTAAAAATTAGAAAATACTACAAACCAATAGTTTTTAACATCTCTGTTGCAGTAAGTCTGGATACATTTTCTCCTTTACATATATTTTTTAGCGCTTTATAATCGCTAATAACCTTTGCCCTAACCTCAGCATTGTGTATCAATTTATTTAATTCAATACTTAATGTTTTATGATTTAAGTCATTTTGAATCAATTCTTTGACTGCTTCTTTTTTTAGGATTAAGTTTACTAATGATATAAAATCAACCTTAACTAAGTTCTTCGCAATGATGTAAGAAATCCAACTGCTTTTATAACACACAATTTGAGGAACTTCAAAAAAGGCTGTTTCTAATGTTGCTGTTCCTGATGTAACAAGAGCTACATTGGAGTTTTTGAGAGTGTTATACGTATCACTGTATATCACAGTGGCATTTCTTTTTAAGGTATATTTTTGATAAATCTTCTCAAAATGTGATATACCACCTATTACAATATTATATTCATTTTCATATTTATCACAAACATTCAACATTAATGGTAGTTTTTTTTCAATCTCTTGTTTCCTACTTCCAGGTAATAAAGTGATAATTTCTTTGCTTTGATTTAATTGATGTTTTTTAAAAAATTCATTGCGATTAATACCATCTTTCTTTATAAAGTTATCAATGTGTTCTACTAGTGGATGACCATTGTAATGAGCCTCTATTTTATGTTTTTTAAAGAATTCTTTTTCAAAAGGAAGTATTACAAATAATTTATGGATGTAACTTTTAATTTGTTTGACCCTACTCTCTTTCCAAGCCCAAACTTGAGGTGCTATAAAATATAAAACAGGTATATCTGGAAATGTAGATACGTATTTTGCTATTCTCATATTAAATCCTGGAAAATCAATAAGTATTAATGCATCTGGTGCATAATTTGAGATGTCTTTTTTACAGAATGAAATATTTTTTAAAATAGTTCTCAAATTGATAATAACTTCCCAAAACCCCATAAAATTATGGTCCTTATAATGTTTGATAACATTGACCCCCTCCCCTTTTAGAAGATCACCCCCCCAGCCTCTTATTTGTGCATCAGGGTCTAATTTTTTAATTTCTTTAACCAAGTTAGCCCCATGTAAATCTCCTGATGCCTCTCCAGCTATGATGTAATATTTCATTTAGTAAATAAATAAAACAGAAAATGCTGCTAACAATAAAGTTAAACCAACAATGCCCTTTGAAAACTTATCAATTTTAAAAATGAAAAATGAAAAATAAAAAACAAGCATATTGGTTAGCAAACAAAACATTAATGTGTTTTGTCTCATTTCCTTATAAACAGCGTTAACTACATTTTCTGAGTTTAATTCACTAAACAAATGTTTAGTAAATTGGGATAAGGGTAAGTTATTTCCAATAACAAAATATGCTATAAAGAAACCTATAACTGGACATATTAACCCCATAATAATGCCATAATTAAATTTATTCCATTTTTTAGTCCAACTATATTTCATTAAAGTTCCATTTTGTTAATTCATTAAGAGATTGATAGCAAGTCATATCAAATTGAGTTGGCACTACAGTAACATAGTTATTTTCTAGATAATGTATGTCAGCTTCTTTGTCATTGTCTTTTGAACCAAAAGATCCAGTTAGCCAAAAATAGTCTTTTCCAAATGGGTCACTTCTTTGATCAAAAGTATCATCCCAAAATGCCCGACCTTGTTTACATACTTTAATTCCTTTTATATTTTCTTCTTTTACATATGGAATATTAACATTTAAACAAGTACCAGTTTTTAAATTATTGTCCATAACCGCTTTTACAATTAATTTAACATATTTAATTGAGGGAGTAAAATCTGCATTTGCATCATAACTTGTAAGTGAAAATCCAATACTAGGAATACCCTCAAGTGCTCCTTCTACAGCTGCAGACATCGTGCCAGAATACAATACATTGGTACTTACATTAGATCCATGATTAATACCAGAGAGAATTAAATCTGGTTTTTTGTCTTTTAATAAGAACATTCCCATTTTTATACAATCTACTGGTGTTCCAGTACAACAATAAGCATTAACTTTATTAAAATAGGATGTTTTATAAGATCTAATGGGTTCATTAACAGTTATTGCATGTCCCATGCCAGATTGAGGTCTGTCAGGTGCAACAATAAACAAATCACCAAATTCCTCTACGGCATTTACTAAGGATGAAATTCCTTTGGCATCAAATCCATCATCATTGGTAATTAATATTAATGGTCGAGACATTCAACTAAAGTAATTATTATTAAAATTTTGGCACTAACTTTGTTAAAATGATTTATAAACAATTCAAATGAAAAACTTATTCAGCATACAACTTTTTATAGCCATAAACTTATGTTCTTCTATCATTTTTGCTTCTAAAAATGAAATGGCGTCTATTTCAAACATAAAAAATGTTATTGTATTTAATAAAGGTGTAAATGTCCAACGATATGGAAATGTAACCCTTAAAAAAGGAGATAACATCATTTACATACAAGAGCTATCACCATATCTAGCTAATGAGTCCATACAGTTTTTAATGAAGTCTAATAAAGTGATTATTAATTCTGTAAGTAAGGAAATGAATTATCTAGGAATTCCAAATCATTTGAGCAATGATGTTAAATTATTGAATGATAGTTTATTAAAAACCAAAGAGAATTTAAGGCTAGCCAATGTTGCAATGGAAGTTTATAATCAGGAGAAAGATTTACTAAATGAAAATAAATCTGTACTTAAACTTTCTAAAGAATTTATTATTGATGATTTAATGGACTTAACAGACTTTTTTAGAGAAAGAATGCTTGATGTGGAGGGCAAAATATCTAATACCAATAAAGAGATAGCAAAAACCAACAAAACAATTCAAAATATTGAGAGACAAATCAATGCTTTAAATTCCAAGGCAAAAAACCAATATAGTAATGTGGTAATTCAGGTTACAAGTGAAGTCAATAAAAATATAGATTATGAACTAAGCTATAACATTAATAATAGAGCTGGATGGAAACCTTGTTACGATATCAGAGTTGATAAAATTCACGATTCTGTTAACATAACATACAAAGCAGAAATGTATCAAAACACCAATGAAGAATGGGAAGACATCAAGATTTCTTTGTCTACAGGTAATTTAAATCAATCAAATAATGCTCCTTCATTTAATCCAAATTATTTATATGCAAACAATTATTATAAATCACGTGTGAGTTCATCTCCATCACCAAGATATGATAAATATGAAGGAACAGCTGCTACTGCTAATTTAGATGTGGGAATGGCTATGGAAGATGATATAATGGAAGTTTCCTCCTCCTCGGCAGATTTTACCACAGTTGACTTTAGTGGAACACAAATACAATATGATATAGGTCTACCCTATTCCATTACATCTTCAAACAAGTCTTTATTCATAGAAATTCAAAAAGTAAATTTATTTGCAACATATGATTATTACTCCTATCCTAAAATGGATAAAGATGTTTTTTTGATGTGTCATTTAAATTCCATTGCTCAACAAAATTTTCTTTCAGGTGAAGCTCAACTATTCTTTGAAGGTAAATCAGTAGGAAAAACATATCTTGATCCTTTGTCAACTAAAAAAACAATAGATCTTTCACTTAGTAGAGATCTCTCTATAATTGCACAGAGGAAGCCCATAAAAAAGTTATCTATTGAAACTAAGATTGGTGATAAAGTAAAACAAGAAAGAACCTTTGAAGTCACGTTAAAAAATAATAAGCAAGAAAGGGTAACTGTAAAATTGGTTGATCAAATTCCGGTATCCAATGATAAATCTATTAACGTAGAACTATTGGAGTCTTCTGAGGGAAAACTCACTAAAAATAATGGTAAATTAACTTGGTTAATTGAACTGGAACCCAATACTTCAGTGACTAAATCTTTTTCTTATGTGATTAAGTATCCTGAGGATAAACATGTTTATGGACTTTAAACAACTCCAATCGTTGATTTACATGCGGCTAAAATATCTTTAGCATTTTCCAGCGTTTTACCTTCTGCATAGCATCTTAATACTGGTTCTGTTCCAGATGGTCTTATCATCAACCATTCGTCATCACTGAGTATGAATTTATAACCATCTGTTGTATCAACATATTGAACATTATATTTGCCAAAAGAATTAAATGCATTTGCCTTGCATTTTTCTACAATGTCTAATTTGAGATTTTCATCTAGGTGTAGATCATCTCTCCAATATTTAAATTCACCCACAAGTTCATAAATCTCCTCAATTAAAGAAGACAATGATTTACCAGATTTGGCCATGTATTCAAAAATTACAAGACCCATCCAAATACCATCTCTTTCAGGAATGTGACCTTTGATGGCAATTCCACCTGATTCTTCTCCACCAATTAATACATCCTCATTGATCATTTGTTGGGCAATATGTTTAAATCCAATTTGAACAGTATCATGTTCTAGGCCCCACTTTTCAGCTAATTTTACCACTCTTGGAGTTGTTGAAGCAGCTACAACTACTTTTCCATTCATTGATTTGTACTTATGTAAATACAGCAATAATAAAAGAAGTATATGATGAGAATCTACAAATTCACCCTTTTCATTAAACAATCCTATTCTATCAGCATCACCATCTGTAGCTAATCCTGCTGCAATTCCTCCATCATCAGCTATAAAGTTAGAAAATGGCATTAAATTTTTTGCTATTGGTTCTGGAGCCTGCCCATTAAAAGATGGGTTATATTCACAATGCAAAAAGCTCATATCAGGAAATAACTTGTGCATAACAAATTGACCTGCACCATACATAGAGTCATAAGCAAATTTTAAACCTGAATTTTTTATGGCATCAAGATCAAAAGATGATTTTATTTTCTCCATGTACATTTCCTCTAAATCCACAGATTCAATTAGTCCCTTTTGTTCCATTTCCGACAATTGAACAGTACTCAAGTCAATTTTATTTTCATCTGGAATTAATTGTTCGACTTCTGCAATTTTATCAGAAGTAAGTGGTCCACCATAATAACCTTTTAGTTTAAATCCATTGTATGAGGGTGGATTATGACTAGCTGTTAATACTATTCCTACACAGGCATTAAGTTCTTTAGCTCCCAGGGAGATCATCGGTGTTGTAATTATACTATTGGCTTGATAGACTTTGATTCCTTGAGACACCAAAACTTTTGATGCTGTTTTCATAAATAAATCACCAGCAAATCGACAATCATGACCTATGACAACACTTAAGTTTTCATTAAAATTTTGTTTAACCCACTCTCCTGTAGCATAGGTTATTCTAGCTACATTTTCTACTGTGAACTCATCTGCAATGATAGCTCTCCAACCATCAGTACCAAATTTGATTTTTGACATTAATTCTTGTTTTGCGCAAATGTAAAAATATTAGATTAAATGTATAAGTGAACTAATAATATCCCATAAATTTAAGTTTAACACCCTTTAATGACATTATTATAAGATGATAAAGTAGTTTTAGAAATGTTTAATTTATTCATTGAAAAAAATTTATAGCTCTATATTTGTTAAAAAATAAATCATGAAGATTGTTATTGCAGGAGCAGGTGATGTTGGATCGCATTTAGCTAAGTTATTGGCTTCTGAGTCACATGATATTTATTTGATAGATCGAAGTGAAGACAATTTGAACGCAGTTTCAAGTCAAATTGATGTTTTCACTATCACAGGAGATGCCAAGTCAGTTGAAATCATGGAGCATAAGCTTATTGAATCTTGTGATTTACTTATAGCAGTTACTTCAAGTGAAGAAACCAATATGCTCATATGTATTTTGGGTAAAAAACTAGGAGCAAAAAGAACAATTGCAAGAATAAATGATGTTAATATTGTAAAAGAAGGAAAAGAACATTTTTATCATGATTTAGGTATTGATACGCTAATCTCCCCTACTCATTTAGCTACACTTGAAATTAAAAGATTGATTAATCAAGCTTCATTTACAGATGATTTGGAATTTGAAGATGGAAAATTGACGGTTTTTGGAATTTCACTTGCTAAAGATTCACCACTTATCAATAAATCAGTAAGAGATAGTGCTTCTTTAAATCCTAATTTAACATTTAAACCTCTTGCTCTGCATAGAAATGATTACACCTTGCTTGTTAATAATAGCACTGTATTTCAAGAAAATGATATAGTATATTTCATTTCTCTTAAAGAATCTATAGACAATATCAATAAAATTTGCGGAAAAGAAAACTTTAAAATCAAAGATATCATGATACTTGGTGGTAGTAGAATTGGTTTATATACTGCAGAATTATTAGAAAATGATTACAGGGTTACTATTGTAGAAAAAGACAAGGAAAGATGTGATGAAATTGCTGGATATTTAAATAAAACTTTAGTAATCAACATGGATGGTCACGATGTTCAAATGCTTGAGGAAGAAGGATTAACAGACATGGATGCATTGATTTCTGTAACAGCTGATTCAGAAATGAATATCATGTCTTCTTTAGTTGGAAAAAAATATGGTATTAAAAAGACCATTGCTAGAATTGAAAACTTTGATTATATCCATTTGTCACAATCTATAGGAGTTGATACGCTCATCAATAAAAAAATTATTGCTGCAAGTGATATTTTTAAATTTGTTAGAAAAGGAAATGTAAGTTCTGTAGCAAATCTACATGGTGTAGATGCGGAAATTATAGAGTTTGTGGTAAAAGAAGGTTCGAAAGTAACAAAACACCCTATACGTGATTTAAAGTTTCCAAAAACAGCAAATATTGCTGGTGTAATTCGTGACACATATGCTATAATTCCATTTGGTAATTTCCAATTAATGCCAAATGATAAAACTATTGTATTTTCATTAACTGAGTCTATTAAAGAAATTGAGAAGTTTTTCCAGTAATAAAAAGGGGCTATTTAATTCATCTGTAATTATTTACGTTATTGGAACGTTACTATTACTTAATGGGTTTTTAATGCTTTGTTGCGTCCCTTTTGCCATTTATTATGATGAAGAAAACTTTTATAAAACATTTTTGTTCTGTAGCATATTCACCATATTTTTTGGATTTCTTCTGCGATTTCTAACCAAAGAAGATAAAAATGCTGAGATTAAGAAGAGAGATGGATATTTAATTGTTGTAGGTGGCTGGTTGTGTATGAGTTTATTTGGGTCACTTCCATATTTATTCACAGGAAGTATCCCCTCTTTTACTAATGCATTTTTTGAGACCATGTCTGGGTTTACTACTACTGGTTCAACCATATTGGATAATATTGAGTCACTACCCATGAGTATTTTATTCTGGAGAAGTATGACACAATGGATTGGTGGTATGGGTATAATTGTTTTAACCATTGCCATTTTACCTCTTTTAGGAATTGGTGGTATGGAACTTTTTGTAGCTGAAGCACCAGGCCCTACAAAAGATAAAATACATCCAAGAATAAAAGAAACGGCAAAACGACTTTGGTTAATTTATTTTTCTTTAACTGCTTTGGAGACTATTATTTTAATGTGTCTTGGATTAAGTTTTTTTGATGCCATAAACCATGCGTTAACCACAACTTCAACAGGAGGTTTTTCTACTAAGCAAGCAAGTATAGCTGCTTTTCAAAATCCGTTTGTTGAAGCAGTAATTGTTGTCTTTATGTTTCTTGCAGGTACAAATTTTACAATGATATACTTTGGATTAAAATTTAGATTCAAAAAAATTATAAATAATGATGAATTTAAATGGTATTTATCTGCTATTCTATTGGTTGTCTTTTTATTAACAGCTTATAGAACCATAACCTCTTCACTTGATTTCTCTCAAGCTTTTCGTGAAATTTCATTTCAGGTTGTTTCTATCATTACAACAACAGGCTATGCAACTGCTGATTATACCCTTTGGGGTTCCTTTCTTACTTTTATATTTTTTCTATTTCTTTTCTCTGGCGCATCAGCAGGTAGTACAAGTGGAGGTATTAAAATTGTCAGAATAGTATTATTGATTAAGAATGGATTTTTAGAATTTAAAAGAAGGCTTCATCCAAAAGCAGTAATTCCTGTTATGATCAATAAAAAAGTTGTTTCAAGTACGATCACTTACAACTTGCTAGCTTTTATTTTTTTATATCTATTTGTATTTACTATAGGGTCATTGTTTTTGTCCTTATTGGGTGTTGATATGTTAACTTCAATTAGTGCAGTTGCTTCTGCTGTAGGCAATGTTGGTCCTGGAATTGCTGATGTTGGTCCTTCTCATTCTTTTGCTCATTTACCAAATACGGCTAAATGGATTTTATCTTTTTTAATGTTAATGGGAAGATTAGAGCTCTTTACAGTCTGTGTATTATTTACCCCTTATTTTTGGAAAAGAAATTAACAAATGATGGAACTAATTTATAAAACACCTATTGAATGGGCTAAACAAGCAGTTGAAGATATGGATGCATTTCTGCAGGATCATGCTGATGCAGAAAGAAAGGTTGCTAATATGTGTCTATCTTTAATTGCAAAGTACCCAAATAGAGTTGAAATTATAGATGAACTCATTCAAATTTCTGTAGAAGAATTACTGCATTTTAAACAAGTCTATGAATTAATTAGATATAGAGGGCAGGAACTTAATGGTGTTTTTCAAAAAGACCCCTATATAAAGGGGCTAATGTCGATTGTTAGAAGCGATTCTGAACAACTTTTTATGGACAGGCTAATCATTGCTTCAGTAGCTGAGTTAAGAGGTTCTGAACGTTTTAAATTAATTGGTGAAGTATGTGAAGATCAAAAGTTAGCTAAATTCTACACGAATTTACATCTTCAAGAACTTGAACACATAGATTCATTTATAAAAATGGCTAAAATTTATTTTGATCATGAGCAGGTCGATATAAGAACAAAAGAAATTTTGAAAAAAGAAGCTGAAGTATCATCAGCTCTTCCTTGGAGAAGTGCTATTCATTGAACATAATTAAACCAATTATTTTGTTATGGTAAATTTTATTAGATTTACCTTAATGGATAATTCTATTGCTGATATAAGTAAAGTAAATCAACTAAAACCTAAAAAAGGAAGATTATTACTTGCAGAACCCTTTATGTTAGATGATCATTTTTCAAGATCAGTAATTTTTATTTGTGAACATAATAAGGATGGTTCATATGG